>DASQMK010000164.1:0-2592 GCA_035645575.1 Metabacillus sp. | reverse complement strand
TTTTAAAAGACCATAAAGTCATCTCAGGTGTTCATTTACATCAAAGATTGGCTGAGAGTTTAAGTGCAATAGGCCAGTTTGAAGAGGCACTTGACCATTTTAAGCAGACTGTAGAAGATCAAGAAGATGCAGATACTCTCTTTGGTTATGGTTTTACTGCTTATCAAGGAGGATTTTACAAAACAGCAATACAGCAATTATTAGCTTTAAAAGAAGCGGATCCACATTATTCATCACTCTATTTATACTTAGCAAAGGCGTACGAGCACGAGGGTCTATTCGAAGAAAGCCTTGATGTGGTACAAGAAGGAATAAAAGTCGATGAATACAACAAAGACTTATACTTATTTGGTGGAAAAGTAGCGATAAAGGTTGGACAAATTCAAATTGCAGAAAATCTGTTGCGTGAATCCTTGGCAATCGACCCTGGTCATATTGAAGCAGCGATCACATTATCCCATATCTTCTTGCAAGATGAACGCTATGATGATGTGATTGAACTTATCACTGAAATTAGGAAGTTCGATGAAGATGATCCTCAATTTGAATGGAATTTAGCCCGAGCTTATCATCAAAAAGAAGAATATACACAGGCATTAAAACATTATGAAGTTGCATATACTTTTTTCAAGGATCAACGAGATTTCTTACAGGAATTAGGCTATTTCTTATTAGAAGAAGGAAGAAGACAGCAAGCGAAAGTAATTTTTCAAGAGATCCTAAAACAAGACCCTTCAAATGTCGAAATCGGTGAAATTTTGCTACAATTAGAAGATGAGTTTTAATGGGAAAGAGAAGGATTTTATTTTTATTTTGTGGAATTATCAAAGTAAGAATAAACTAAAGCTGCAGAGGAGGGAATAGTATGGTGGCCCCTGTATCTGTCCATGAAAAGAAAGACTTCATCAGGTGGTTTCTAAACCATTATCAACTAAAAAGAAGAGAATGCGTGTGGATTTTAAATTATTTAATGAGCCATGATACTCTAATGGAAAAGGTACACTTTGTTGAGCAAGCTCAATATTGTCCAAGAGGAATTATCATGTCAACGCATTGTGTTGAAGAAGTTCCATTCCGCTTTTATAAAGAAAATGTCATGACAACTGATGCTGAAAAATCCTTTCATGATATAAGACTTAATAAAGAGGAAGAGCTTTTTATTCAGCTTAATTTTAGATCTGCTTATCAGTCACCGCAATACGCAGCAGTCCTTGAATCAAATCCATTTATGCCAGAGCATCTAAATGAAAATGAAAAAGATAAAGAGATAGCAGAAAAGATACTCGAACATTCGATTCAACGTTTTCAAAAAGAAAAGCTTCTTCAGTTAATTGATGAAGCACTTGATCAACAAGATAAAGAAACCTTTCAAATGTTAACACATCAATTGAATCAATTAAAAAATAAATAGCGTATCAAAAGGGTAACTTGTAAGAAGTTGTCACTAAGGTATAGGGTAAGTAGATGTACCTATGATGAACAACTTCCTATGGGTTGCCTTTATTTTATTAGATCTTACATACTTTTCTCATAAATTTAACAATTTTTCGTACAAGCTTTATAATAAGAATATATTAGGATTACAATAGGGAGTTGAGAAAATGAAATGGGTTTCTAATGATGTAGATTTATATAATCAAGCTAAAGAATATGTCGATACGGCAATTGTTCCGTTAATGGCAGTTTCAATCGAATCGGATTTTAAGAACATCGTTTCAAAAGGAGAATTTATAAGTCTGGTTAGTACAGATCTTGAAAGACAGTTAAAAGGAAGAGTATTTCTGTTTCCAACGTATTCTTATTTAAAAAAATCAGAAAATGTGATTGAAAATTTGATAGAGTGGAAAACTGAATTACAACAGCAATTTAAACATGTTTTCTTTTTAACAAGTGATGAGAAATTAAAAGAAATTAAGAATACACAAATGGAGGGAGAAATAATATGGCTTCCATCAATGCCTCTTGAACATATGGATGAAAACCTAAAAAGAAAGCTGTTACAAGATCAAGTCGAACAAATTTTGAACATTTTATTACAATCTTGGAACAAATCATAAAAACCTTTTCATTTCCAGATTTAGAAATCAGGATTTTATTGACCTCATGAGAAGATTGATATATCATGAGTATGTCCTAGTTTTATATATCATTTCCGTATGTCCGTAATGGACAGAGCTTAAGATAGAGGGGGGAAAATGATGAGCGAGAAAAAACATCGAGTTTCTAGACGTCAATTCTTAAACTATACGCTTACTGGTGTAGGCGGTTTCATGGCGGCAGGTATGCTTATGCCAATGGTCCGCTTTGCACTTGACCCTGTGCTCCGACCAGCAGAGGAAACCGATTTGGTTCAAGTTGTAAAGGTTGACGAAATCACGGAAGAACCTCAACGCTTTGACTTTAAAATCAAACAAAAAGATGCTTGGTATGAATCTGAAGAAACAAAATCAGCTTGGGTTTATAAGGAAGGCGACAAAATTACAGCCCTTTCACCAATCTGTAAGCATCTTGGATGTACAGTAGGTTGGAACAATGATCCAGCAAATCCGAACAAATTTTTCTGTCCATGTCATTACGGATTATATGACAAAG
>DASQMK010000163.1:0-3763 GCA_035645575.1 Metabacillus sp. | reverse complement strand
TGCATTCTTTGCAACAAGCATATACTATATTAACTGTACTAACATTATTAATACAGTTAAGACGAAGGGGATTACGAATGTTTCAGCTTGATGTAAGAAGCAGAAAACCCATATACGAGCAGTTAGTTGACAAGATCAAAGAGCTCATCATTCATCGCATTCTTAAACCAGATGAACAATTACCATCAGTAAGAGTGCTATCAAGTCAATTAACGGTTAATCCAAACACCATCCAAAGAGCTTATCGAGAGCTTGAAAACCAAGGGTATGTATATTCCATTAAAGGAAAAGGCAATTTTGTGGCGGCTATTGAACAAATGACCAGTGACCAAAAGCTGATGGATCTTAAAGAAGATATCAAAAAGCTTATAGCAGAAGCCATTTATCTTGGTTTAACAAAAGAAGATTTATATGTTTTATTTCATGAGGCACATCAACAAGCAAAGGGAGTAAAGAGAGATGATTAGAGTACAATCTATAAGTAAAAAGTACGATAAACACCTAGCTGTAAATGATCTTACACTCCAAGTAAAAAAAGGATCCATATACGGCTTACTCGGATCTAATGGAGCAGGGAAAACCTCACTATTAAAAATGATTGCAGGCATTAACCGTCCTGATAATGGTACGATCGAAATTAGTGATCTCCCAGTATATGAAAATGTAGCTGTGAAAGAAAAAGTCGTCTTTATTCCTGATATTCTTTATTTCTTCCCTCAAGCTACTGTTGCTCAGATGGCTGCTCACTATAAAGAATACTACCCAGGATGGAATAAAGATCGTTTTGAGCAACTGAAATCTGCCTTTAAGATTGATTTAAATCGGAAAGTGCATCGGTTGTCCAAAGGAATGAAACGACAGGTTGCTTTCTGGCTAGCATTATCTGCCATGCCTGATATTCTTATTCTTGACGAGCCTATTGATGGACTCGATCCTGTTATGAGGCAAAAGGTAAAAAACTTACTGTTTCAAGATGTGGCAGAGAGAGAACTAACTGTTATCATTTCATCACACAATTTACGAGAAATTGAAGATTTATGTGATCATGTTGGAATCATGCATAACGGGAAAATCCTTATCGAAAAGGAAATAGATGATATTAAATCTGATACTCATAAAGTTCAATTAGCATTAGCTGATCCTACCCATGAAGAGCATCTTTTAAATCAATTAAATATTCTTCACCATGAAAAGCGCGGTAGTGTCTCTCTGTTAATTGTTCGAGGAAGTGAAGAACAAATCAACAAAATTATCCACTCCTTCAATGTTTTACTTTATGATCTATTACCGCTAACGTTAGAGGAAATTTTCATTTATGAAATGGAGGATGTAGGCTATGAAATCGAAAAAATCCTTCTTTAAAAGTACGGTGATAAAACAGGATTTCAGACAATATGGCTGGATTAGTATTGTCTACTTTCTCAGTTTAATATTCACAGTTCCTTTAGGAATCCTTCAGCTTGCCTCAAGAGAATATATTATCTTTTCAGACTATGATACTTATGTAAAGATCAATACTGAGATACAGGTATTTCTCTATTTTTTAATTCCTGTTGCAGCTGCCCTGTTACTTTTTCGTTATATTCAAAACGAATCATCTGTCGATATGGTACACAGCTTACCAATTAGGAGAGAAACCTTATACATTAGCCATGTTATTAGCGGGCTTATCTTATTAATTATTCCAATAATCCTTACAGCAATCATTACTTTTTTCGTAACAAATTCAATTGATGGATTTAAAGGAATCTTAACTGTTTCTGATTTATTAGCATGGACAGGTCTTATTAGTTTATTAACTTGTATGATGTTCGCTTTTCCTGTTGCTGTTGGATTTATTACAGGGATGACAACAGTACAAGCGATCCTAACATATGTATTTCTATTTTTGCCACTTGGCATGGTTGCACTTGTTTCTTATAATCTGTCCTATCTGCTTTTTGGCTTTACTCCTATTTTCATTGAAGAAAAATTCATGTATTTATCTCCCTTCATCCGCTTTGTTGAAAACTGGGGAGAAAGTGAACCATACTCAATATTAGAATTAGTTATCTATTCAGGTTTGACTATCCTTTCATTTGTTTTAGGCCTAGTCCTTTATCGTTTTAGACAACTCGAAAGAGCAACAGAAGTCATCACCTTCTCATTTATGAAGCCAATCTTTAAATATGGTGTCACCTTTTGCAGTATGATTCTTGGCGGAACATATTTTTCAGTTTCAGGTACATTAAACTGGAATTGGATTATATTTGGTTATATTACTGGTGCCTTAATTGGGTACACGGCATCAGAAATGATTTTACAAAAAACATGGCGTATCTTGCATTTCCGCTTCTTTACTGGTTTTGTTGTATATAGTGTTGTTTTCGTCGCTATTCTTTTTAGTATTAAAACAGATCTATTCAACTATGAAACAAAGCTTCCAAGAATGGATCAGATCGAAGAAGTGTACTTTGGTGAGTCTTATCATTTACAAGAATTAACGCGAAACAATGTGAATCCATACTCTGACTCAAAGCTTTATATACAAGATATAAGAAACCTGCATGAAGAGGTTATTAACCAAAGAGACTTTATCGAGAAGCAAAAGGATACTCATCTAAATAAGATATCAGGTGTGTTTGTATACCATTTAAATAATGGTCAAAAACTGAGACGGGAGTATTATATCCCTGTAGATGCTTTACAGGAAGAGCTTAAACCAATTTTGGAAGCAAAGGATTATAAGATCAATTTACCTGAATTTTCACAGATTCAGAGAGAAGATGTTATCAATATTCGAATCGTTCCATACGGACCAAGCCACCAGCATAATCCAGTGACAATTACAGATGAAAAGGAAATTGCAGAATTAAGAAAAGTAATTGAAGAGGATTTCCTTTCACAGTCAGTGGAAGATATCGTAAGCACAACTGCCCCTTGGGCTTATATTGAAATGCAATATAAACAAGAAAATAGTGAACCTCAATCATTTGAAGGTCATTTAATAGATTGGAAGAAATCATATACGTCTATTACAAAATGGCTGGAGCAGCATGGTTATTTAGAGAATGCCCGAATTGATGAGAACGATATTTCAAAGGCAGAAGTAACATATATTCCTCATAAAGCTCAAGAGGATATCTATATGCCCGAAGAAATTTTCCAAAGTGGTGAGAAACATGCAACAATTAAGGAAAAAGAAACAATTTCTACACTCATCTATCATTTCTCAGAGTACTCAGAAGAAGATGTATACTATGTGAAATTAACTCTTACTGACGGAAATGTATGGTATGGATCTATTCCAAGTAAGCATGTACTAGAAGAAGTAAAGAGTCAGGTTCAATAAAGTGAAACTTCCATAGATTACTGCCTGTTAAGAGTGGGATAAACTTGCTAAGGACAGTTCCAAAAATACTGGAACTATCCTTAACTTTTACTTAGAATCATTATTTTTTGTTAACTTGTTTACCGCTTTTCTTTTGGCTTTGGTACTGACTATTCCCTGCTTGTACATCAGAACCAAACTCAACATCATTTTTCGCCTTCTGCTTTGCTAATTGCTGACTTGTTTGCTCTGCATTTTGTCTTCCTTGTTTAGACATTGATTTATCCTCCTTAATCAAACCATAAATAATCTTTTTTATCTTGTACAATTCAGGAGAATTTTACACAAAAAAATGGGTTAACCAATACTGGTTAACCCATTTCAGACTGTAGACAAACTCATTAAATAAGAGTTTGCCTACAGTCTTTTTTGTTTTAATATTGAATTAAGAAA
>DASQMK010000162.1:0-2074 GCA_035645575.1 Metabacillus sp. | reverse complement strand
AGCTTATGACCTCGAGGGGCTAGGCGCTGGAGCTGGATGCCGAGCACTTATCCACAGTACAAGAATTTTATAAATTCCTAAGCAGAGAAAAAACCTCTCCAAATAACTTTGGGAGGTTTAACTGCTTTATATATAGCATTTCATGGCATTGTTAACGAAAGCTAGTTTTTAACAAACTCAAGATCATTTTTATTATCTATTACATAATATCCGTTACCTAGATCAATTTTCCCATCACTAATATTTGATACATAATATACATTTCCAGCTTTTAAGGTAGAATAATGAGTTCCTTGTGGTGAATATAGGGTAATATGACGTTTTGGCTTCAGATATCCTATTAAATATCTAGTTTTATTTTCCACCTTAATGGTATACCCACCGCCAACGTGATACGATTGATTATCATAAGAGTATACTCTTATTGCCTCACCAACTTGGAGAACACGAGAAACTTTCCCATTTGGATCAAGTAATTTTGTTTGTTCTTTAATAAGTGCCCTTCCTATAAAGACGTTCGTTCGATAGTCTTGATGTCTTATATAGTAAGATCCTCCTACATGATATTGGTGACCTAAAACACCATAGACCCTGATCTGCTCCCCTTTAGTTAAATGACGACTTAAGGTATACGTGTTGTTACTATTCTTTTTATAAAGCCCTACATTGTCACCACGGATGATGACGCGGGCAATTGGATGGCTATGACCCGTCGGTAATGATATCTTTGGTATTTGTATACTACTTAGTTCATAGTTAAAAGTAGAAACCTCACTTACCTTGGACCCGTATACAGCTGCCACCTTAATTTTAGTTGTTTCATAGATAGGAATTGGCCCTTTATAAACGACCCCGTTAGTAGCGGAAGGAGTTGTACCGTCTAAAGTGTAAACTATCGTCCCTATCGAATTGGTACTTAACTTAACTTCAAATGGTTTATTGTATGAGCCTGAAGGGACATTTGATGTAGGACTACTTAAAGTAACCTTTTGTTGGTTTACGCTAATGTTATATGGAGTTGATGACCAGCGTCCATAAAAATCAGATACGACTAAATAGTATTCTCCAGCAGATGTAGTAAAAGAATGATTCTCTGCTTTACCAAAGCCATTATTGTCAATGTACTCAACATTCTTATAACCTGTCCCCTCTTTTTTATAAAGCTCTGCATACATATCTATGTCCGAAGAAAATCCATTCATCATTATGTTAACTGTAGCAAGATCTAAAACTTTAAAATAGTAAACATCAACGTCATATGGGTGATCTAGCTTTTCAGATAGAAAACCGGATTGTCCAATATCATATGCTCCTGTTACCTCATCAGAAATATCATCTTGAAGGGAAGGATATGAAGCTTGTAGACTTCGATAAGCATCTACAATGCCATATCCAGTATCAGGCTTCCATTTTCCATTGCTGGCTCCAAGGTCTAATGCCCATTCTATATACGTCGGAGAAAGTGTTGGATCTTTGCTTTTTAATAAAGACGCAATACCTGAAACGATAGGTGCAGAGAACGAAGTACCGTCTTTAACCGCATATCCCTTGTTTAAATGAAGCGTATATATTTCTTCCCCTGGTGCAGCAACATCAATAACATCCCCACGGTTAGAAAACGAGGAAAGTGTCTTCACTTTATTTGTTGATGAAACACTAATAACAGGTGTATAAGAGGCAGGATAAAATGGCTCGCTGCTTTTATTATTACCTGCCGCCGCAATTAAGGTAATTCCTTGGTCAAATGCTTTCCATAATGCTTCACTTTCAATATCGGAATAATATGAGCTGCCATAACTCATATTAATAATATCCGCATCTTGTTGTATTGCGTAATTTATTCCTTTTACGGCATTTTCGACTGTTGCTTCTCCTTTGCTATTACTGATTTTAATCGGAATAATTTTTACATTCTGATTAATACCCGCCAATCCTTCTTGATTGTTTGAGATCGCAGCAATAATCCCTGCTACACTAGTCCCATGACCGTTATCATCAGCCGGATTCGAATCATTATTAACAAAATCATACCCTTTAAGAACCTTGCCTGCCAGTTCAGGATGAGATGCATCCA
>DASQMK010000161.1:0-3250 GCA_035645575.1 Metabacillus sp. | reverse complement strand
CTTAGTGTCAACTTCAAACTTTATTTAAAGGCAATATTAATAATTGTAAATAACCTAGTAATTATGAGAACCATCTAAATTAGATAAGCAATTAAGCAGATGGAACCATGAAAACTACCGTTGAACTTAACTAAGAATTGGCTAAAGAAGCCTTTCGCTTAACCAATTTCAAGACATAAAAATAACTAATTGGCTTTGCTTTGCAAGTACAAAGTCTTGTGGGATAACGGATGTATCTCTAATCGACCCTTAAATTGCTCATTATCCTAACGTTTATCAATAAAATTTATGCTGAAGAGAATTTATGTAAATAATTTTAGATGCCTGGTCAATTTTGAATTGACAGTAGCTGGCTTAAATCTCTTTCTGGGTTCAAATGGATCGGGCAAAACTACCGTTTTCGAGGTTTTAAGAAAACTACAGAAATTTATTTTAGGCGAGCAAGCTTTACAGCGAGAGTATAGGGTATCAGATTTGTTTGCAAGGAAGGATTTAACTAGATGGCAAAAATCCGACATTCAAAATTTTGAATTAGATATTCAAGGAAATGGTGGCATTTATAAATACACCCTAGAAATACAACATCAAGGAGAGTATGAACCGCCTAGAATGCGTCTGGAAAGCTTAACTTTTGACGGACAACCTCTGTTTGATTTCTGGGTTGAGGCAGGAGAGAGAGGTAAGTCTGTAGGTCAAGCCAGACTGTATAATGACGATCCTAATCGTGAAGGTGCTTTCTTACCGTTCTTTGATGGGTCGCGTTCTGGCATTGGTTTTATTTACGAGAGACATGACAATCAAATGCTTACATGGTTCAAAAAACGGATTTCTAACTTTTTTATTGTACAGATCAATCCTTATATAATGGAATCAGAAAGCCTTAAGGAGGAAAGTTCACCTAACTGGGATATGTCAAATTATGCAGCTTGGTACAGCTATTTATCTCAAGAATCTCAAGGTAAAATCATTAAATTAACGCTGGAATTACAAAAGATTATCCCAGGATTTGATTCATTTCAAAATCCTAAATCCGGTGATGTTAGGATTTTGTCAGCATCTTTTACCCGTCCCAGCAAGGCTGCTTATAGGCTTAATGAATTATCGCACGGTCAAAAAGCTTTAATTGCTCTATACACCTTAATATATTGTTCTCCTGATGATAATTTTACTTTGTGTATTGATGAACCAGAAAATTTCCTGGCTTTACCGGAAATAAAACCTTGGTGGGGTAGGGTGATGGACTATTGTCTGGAAAATCAAGCACAAGCAATGTTAATTTCTCATCACCCCTCATTAATTAATTACTTAGCTAGCAATTCAGGTTATTGGTTTGAACGAAGAGATAATGAAGCTGTCCGCGTGCGGCGAATTACTGATACTGAAGAAGAAGGTTTATCAGTTGCTAAGCTTATAGAACTTGGATGGATTTATGACGAGTAGAGATGATTTACCAGAAGTAACTATTCTCTGTGAAGATATTGACCAAGAGCGATTTATCAGAGAATATCTAATCTGCCGGGGCTTGGAAGATCACAAAATTAAAGACTTTGGCAATCCTAAAGGGAGAGTAATTGAGAATAACAATGCTTCGATAGTTGAGCATTATCCAGCTCTTATTAAAAGTCATAGAAGACGTAAGTACAGAAATATTGCTGTAGTGGTAATGATTGATGCTGATGAAGATAGCGTGTCTGATAAAATGCGTTCTTTACATAAAAAATTAGATGCAGCGGCAGGTAATTTAAACAAAGATACGCGACTGCCTAATGAGAAAGTTGCTATTTTTGTGCCCGTCCGAAATATTGAAACGTGGTTTTATTACATTAATAACAATATGGAAGGGCAAGAATGTAATGAAAATACTGATTATAAAAATGACAAAATGAGTGCAGCAGAGAGGATTGAACTAGCTGAAAGCGCGGCAAAAAAACTGGCTAGAGAAATATGTCCTCAGGGAGTCGATCGCATTACTTTGCCTTCTCTCCGTTATGCGTGTACGGAGTTGCAACGGTTACAGTTTTAAAAAATGAGTTAGTTGATGTGACATAATGTTCTGTTAGATCCCCGATTTCTTAAAGCCATCGAAGATTTGGGTTTTCTGTTTTCTTAAGTTGTTCTACTTAGTTAATGATATATCATTTTTATAGATCAATTGGCACATCGTGACCCTAGTGGGCGATCGCAGGCTGAACAAAGTCACACAATATGTTTTAATTTATATTTGAGCAAAATCCCAACAAAACTAGCCATGAGTCCTAAATCAATAGCCGTAATCAACTTCAAAGGCGGTGTCGGAAAGACTACCGTCACTTGGAGTCTGGGAAATATTATATCCCAAGGAACAGACTTAGAAGTCTTGATGTTAGACTTAGATCCGCAAATGTCGCTCACAGAGGCGATCGGACTTAACGAAAATACAGGTCATTTAGATGACAAGTTTGGTAAGTGGTACGAACAATCTCTCAAGCATAGACTTACAATTTACGACGCTCTAGAAGTCTTTAAAAAAGCCGGGCATAACTTTAAATTTCCCGTTGGTTTCGACACCATTTATCAGATTGACGAACAGTTGCATTTTGTCCCTTCAGTTGAAGAATTGTATTGGTTGGATATCGATGGATTTGAGGGAAAAAGTGTTAAAGACTTCATCCGCAGATTTATCGGCAAAATCGCCAACTCTGCCAATCTCCCCAAATACGACTTGATGCTTTTTGACTGTTCACCTTCCTTCAGTCTCCTCACCTACAGCGTACTCTCTTGCTGCGACTTAATATTGATTCCGGTCAATCCCGACTATTTTGGTTCGAGGGGATTGAGTTTAGTTTTAAACTCGCTCCAGAAACGGATTGAGCCTTATCCGTTTCCCAAGATTGCAGTGTTTATGAATAAAGCTAAAATCTATGGAGGATTGCTGACAAATGAAGTTCAGTTTTACATGAGAGAAGTAAAGAGACTTTGCGATGAGATATCAAAAGACAATAACATAGAAGTTAGATTTTTAGAATCGACGATTCGGGAAAGCGTCGGGCTAAAACGGGCGATTAATGAGGGAGAACTGCCGCGAGAATTAGTTAGAGAATTTGAAAAACTATGGCGCGAGTGTGAGGAGTATCTGAAATGAGTAAAAAAGAAATTTTGGCTGTTTCCGAACAAGAAAGCGGGGGGTTAGTTGAGGAAATTGGCGAACTTAAGGAAATCTTGCGGGACGTTTCTAGAAAATTAACCAGGCTTGAAACTCAAGTCAAGCGGG
>DASQMK010000160.1:0-1772 GCA_035645575.1 Metabacillus sp. | reverse complement strand
AACTTAGGTCAGTACGCATCTCTTTTAAAAGCAAATTACGGTTAGGTAAATCGGTTAGCTCGTCGTAAAAGGCTTGGTAGTGGATTTGTGCATTCGCTGTAGCCAGTTCCTGCTCTTTTTCCCTAGTAATTCGCACAACGTCTAAAGTTTTATTAATGGTAATTTTTAAGTCATCAAAATCAATCGGCTTCGTTAAAAAATCAAAAGCACCCCTATTCATAGCTATCCTAATATTGGGCATATCCCCGTAAGCTGAAACCACCACAGCTTTGAGAGTCGGGTCAATAGCGGGCAGATTCTCTAGCAAAGTTAAACCGTCCATTTCGGGCATATTAATATCAGTTAGCACTAAGTCGAAAGAACCATCAGCTTGCAGTTTATCTAAAGCTTGGACTCCATTAATTCCAAACTCAAACTCCAATTCTTTAGTGCTGATTTGATGCCGAAATAGCTGAAGTATTACATATTCTAAAAGTGGTTCGTCATCAACTACTAAGATTTTAGCTGTCATGTAATTGCTCTTGTTAGCAAGTAGCCAGGATTTTAATTCTCTCTCTTGTAGAGTAATCCCTCAGGGAGTCGCCCCCCTGTGGTTGCACCGTAAGTAAGTTTGGGGCAGGCATGGAAGCACTGTTCCTACAGCAAACTTATCATTTTAGGACTTACGCTCCTAGACCGGCTTTCTCTGACAAATTGAAGATTATCACTAAATATCTACGAAAAAACCCGGTTTCTAGCCTAGATATGGGTAAGTCCTGATTTTATCAGTTTTAAACCATTAAGTGGGAATTTCAATAATAAATTCCGTTCCCTCACCAGGTGTAGAGTTACAAGTGAGCCATCCCCCGTGTTTTTCTTCGACAATAGACCGCGAAATGGACAAACCCAATCCCGTTCCTTTACCGACAGCTTTTGTAGTAAATAAGTAGTTAAATACCCGCTGTCTTACTTCTTCGCTCATTCCCCTCCCGTTGTCAGTAATAGAAATTATAACATGAGAAGTGGAATTATCCTGGAGATTTTTTTCACTCTCATTGGTAAGGAAAGTGCGAATCGTAATAAAATTAGGATTCGCTTTAATTTCATCGCGGCTTCGCCCTGAATCTCGCTCTTCCAATGCGTCTATAGCATTAGCAAGGATATTTAAAAATACCTGACTTAACTGTCCGGGATAACACTCTACTGGAGGAAATATTCCGTAGTCTTTTATCACTTTTATTTCGGATTTACCCTCATTTGCTTTGAGCCGATGCCTCAAAATTAATAAGCTACTATCAATTCCTTCATGGATATTAAAAAGAACTTTAGATGTACTATCTGCCCGCGAAAAACTTCGGAGAGAAATACTAATTCCCAGGATTCGTTCACTTCCTCCTTTCATTGAATTGAGCAATTGTGGCAAGTCTTCTAAGAGAAAAGGAATGTCAAGAGCTTCAATTTGAGTTTGTATTTCTGGATTATTTAGGGAGCAGTGTTGTTGATAAATGCTGAGAGCAGTCATCAATCCTTGAAAGTAGTTTTCGGCGTGTTCAATGTTTCCTATAATGAAGCTAATAGGATTGTAAATTTCGTGGGCAACTCCAGCCACTAACTGGCCAACGGAAACCATTTTTTCGTTTTGAATGAGTTGAGTTTGCACCTCTTGAAGTTGTGTTAAGTTTTTTCTCGCTTGTGTAACAGTTTCTAAGGCTCTTTGGATAGTGATTTCCATGTCCTGAAAATTAATGGGTTTTGTCAAAAAGTCAAAAGCTCCGCGATTCATAGCACTTCTA
>DASQMK010000159.1:0-3763 GCA_035645575.1 Metabacillus sp. | reverse complement strand
CTTTGGGAGCAAGCTCCCTCAGATTCGCTCGACTTGCATGTATTAGGCACGCCGCCAGCGTTCGTCCTGAGCCAGGATCAAACTCTCCAATAAAGTGTTTGATATAGCTCATAAAAATTTTGTACTATATAGTACGTTTTTGTTAATCGAAATTAACGTTGGCACGCTTGGTTTTGTTTAGTTTTCAAAGATCATTTATTGCTTAACACAACTTTTATATTATAACAAACTTCTGAGTTGTTTGTCAACAACTTTTTTCATTTTGTTTTTAAAAGTTAACTGCGTGTTTCGCAGCAACGTATTCAAATATACCATCACCTAATAATTAAATCAAGAACTTTTTTTAAAAAAATTAAAACTCCTGCAATTGCAGGAGTTTCACCTTAACGATGTCTCATTTGAGGGAATAATAACACATCTCTAATAGATGGAGAATTAGTTAATAGCATCACCAAGCGGTCAATACCAATGCCTAATCCCCCTGTCGGAGGCATACCGTATTCTAGAGCTTCAATGAAGTCCTCATCCATCATATGAGCTTCATCGTTTCCTTGTTCACGCTCTTTAAGTTGAGCTTCAAAACGTTCCTTCTGATCAATTGGATCATTTAACTCAGTAAATGCATTTGCGTGCTCACGAGCAACAATAAATAGCTCAAAACGATCAGTAAAACGTGGATCTTGATCATTTTTCTTAGCTAAAGGAGAGATTTCTACTGGGTGACCATATATGAAAGTTGGTTGGATTAACTTTTCTTCAACTTTTTGTTCGAAAAATTCATTTACGATATGTCCATACTGCATATGTTCATTTATTTCAACATTATGCTTATCAGCAAGTTCACGCGCTTCTTCAACCGACATCTCTTTCCAGAAATCTGCACCAGTATGTTCTTTAATAGCATCTACCATATGAAGTCTTGCCCATTGAGGCTCAAGATTCACTTCATAGTCGCCGTACTGAACTGTTGTAGTTCCCAATACTTCTTTAGCCACATGTGCAATTACATTCTCGGTCAATGTCATAATATCTTGATAATCTGCATATGCTTCATAAAGTTCAATCATTGTGAATTCAGGGTTGTGACGTGTTGAAACACCCTCATTTCTAAACACACGGCCAATTTCATAAACTTTTTCTAATCCACCGACAATTAGACGTTTCAAATGAAGCTCAATCGCAATACGCATATATAACGGCATGTCCAAAGCATTGTGATGAGTTATAAATGGGCGTGCAGATGCTCCACCAGGTATAGAGTGCATTGTATGTGTTTCAACTTCTAAATACCCTTGATCATCTAAATAGCGTCTCATTGCTTGAATAATTTTACTTCTTGTAATAAATGTTTTTTTGCTTTCAGGACTCATGATTAAATCTACATATCTCTGACGGTAGCGTTGTTCAATGTCTTTTAAACCATGAAACTTATCAGGTAATGGACGTAGAGATTTCGTTAATAATTCAAAGGACTTAACTTTAATAGAAAGCTCTCCAACCTTTGTCTTGAAAATAATACCTGAAACACCGACGATATCACCAAGATCAGCTGTATTAAAGATTTCATACGCTTCCTCACCAATTTCATCTTTACGAACATAAATTTGAATTTGTCCGGTTAAATCTTGGATATGCGCAAAGCCGGCTTTCCCTTTTCCACGCTTTGTCATAATTCTGCCAGCAATTGTGACAGATACTTCTTTTCCCTCTAATTCTTCCTTCTCAAACTCATTGTACGCAGCAATAATTTCTTCCGTTTGATGTGTTCTTTCAAAACGTTTACCGAATGGATCTAACCCTTTTTCTCTTAAGCTATGTAATTTCTCTCGTCTGACTTTAAGTTGGTCACTTAATTCTTCATGATTCATTTCTTCCTGACTCATCCGACTAACACTCCTTCTTCACAAATTAAAAAAGCAGAAAACTGCCAGGTGTACTGGCAGTATAACAACAACTTCAAATCCCTAGGATCAACCTGCTTGGCTAGCACTTTTTTCTTTCGCTTCAATCTCTAGAACAAACTCATCTAAAAGTGTAACTAGCTCATCTCGTGTGTTCATTAAATTAACTTCATTACGAACCTTTGCATTGCCTCTAATACCTTTTAGGTACCAAGCTGCATGCTTTCTCATTTCACGAACTGCTATATTTTCATTTTTAAGAGCAATTAGGCGATCTAAATGAAGCTTACAAACTTCCATTTTTTCACGTACCCCTGGTTCATCCATTAACTCGCCAGTTTCTAAATATTTTACTGTACGATAAATCATCCATGGATTTCCTAAAGCAGCACGGCCGATCATTACACCGTCTACACCTGTTTCATCAAGCATGCGCTTCGCATCTTGAGGTGTTGTTACATCACCATTTCCTATGACAGGAATATTAACTGATTCTTTTACTTCTTTAATGATATCCCAATTTGCTGTTCCTTCATACATTTGTACACGAGTACGACCATGTAAAGCAACTGCTTTTCCACCTGCACGTTCAACAGCTTGTGCGTTTTGGACAGCATAAATATGGTCATCATCCCATCCCATACGCATTTTAACTGTAACAGGTTTATCAACCGCTTCAACTACAGCAGATACCATGTCATAAATCTTATTTGGATCTAAAAGCCACTTTGCTCCTGCATCACATTTAGTGATTTTAGGAACAGGACAACCCATATTTATATCTATAATATCAGCCGTTGTATTTTTATCAACAAATTTGGCCGCTTCAACAAGGGTTTCCTTTTCTCCGCCAAAAATTTGCAAGCTTAATGGTTTTTCACGCTCATCAATATAAAGCATTCCCATTGTTTTCGCATTATTATATAGAATTGCTTTATCACTAACCATTTCAGCACATACTAAACCTGCACCAAATTCTTTTACAGTTAAACGAAATGCTGAGTTACAAACTCCAGCCATTGGAGCTAAAACTACTCTATTTTTTAATTCAATATCACCAATTTTAAACATTCTTTCTTACCTCCTTTCTTTCTAGTTATCCGGGCTTAGCTCATCAATCGATACATTAAGAGATTTAGCCACATCCTCTAAAAATTCTTTGCTGGGTTCACGATTGCCTCTTTCTATTTCACCTAATACGGAAACAGACACACCAAGATCTTTAGCAAAACTTTCTTGGGTATATCCTTTTAACTTTCTAAAAGCGCGAATACGTCTACCCCATTTTTCTGCTTCCATATTCGTACTCCTTCTTTATCGTGTAATTGATCTATGATAGTTAAGATTGACTCATCTACATTTGGAATGCTTACGTCTTGATTTAACTCATATAATGGTATAAGAACAAAAGCTCTTTCATGCATTCTAGGATGAGGTACAATTAATTGTTCTGCTTCAATATTTTCATGATTAAATAGCAAAATGTCAAGATCTAAAGTTCTTGGTCCCCATTTTATCTCTCGTTTACGATTTAGCTGCTTTTCAATTTCCTGTAACATTGAAAGTAGCTGAAATGCTGTTAAATCAGTATTAACATAAATAACCATGTTTAAAAATTGATCTTGCTCTGTGTATCCAACTGGATCAGTTTCATAAATGGAGGATATATTTACCACTTTGATATCAGGTTGTTGATGTATTTTCTTAATTGCATCTATAAGATATCGCTCACGGTCTCCCATGTTTGACCCAAGAGCTATATAGGCTTGATTTTTCATGATCTTCCCCTTCTAATTTCCACAGCCACTTCTTTATAATGGCCAGGAATAGGAGGATCTGGCTTTACGACCTTTACGGTACAA
>DASQMK010000158.1:0-7627 GCA_035645575.1 Metabacillus sp. | reverse complement strand
GGCACTAAAAAATCATAAAGAAGGCCGTATATTTGTTTATACAGCAAATGTAGATGAAAGTGATTATATAGAAGTTGAGAGTCATAGTTTTTTAAATCGTTTTTATAATGGTACTTTAAATTCTATGGTCTTAAACTTTTTGGAAAAAGATAAGCTGTCAGAGCATGAAATTAATGAGTTATATCAAATTTTAGAAGAACGTAAGAACAAAAGGAAAGAATAATGATGGATCATTCTTTCTTTACTCCCTTCTTCATTAGTAACATAATAGTATCTGTCATATTTTGCATCATTTTCGTTTTAAAAAAGGGATTAAAAAAGCAAATAACTCTCAATACCCAATATCACATCAGTCTGATTTCTCTTTTGGTCTTGATTGCTCCTTTTATCCCCTTGCAATTTCTTGAAATCAACTCATTTTTTCATGATTTCATAAACTTTGGAGTTCGTCATTCAAGCTTAACCAACATCCATTCTGCTGCAACTATATCAGAAACATTTTTTCAGGATGGAAATTGGCAACAAAACTTTTCCAATTCTATAAAACAATCGCCTTTTAAAATGTTGGATTCTGTCCTTTTTGGCATATGGGTAAAAGGAATGATTGTCATCCTCCTGGCTACTTTTTCTAGCAATCTTAGAATCCGCAAAATAAAAAAAAGTTTAAAAGTTGACCACCACGGAGAGTTAACAAAACTACTTGCAACATGTAAAAAAGAGGTAAATTTTCGTAAAAAGGTCATTTTAGCCTATTCACCTTTGGTAAAGTCTCCTATTACCTTTGGGTTTCTCAAACCATATATTGTCTTACCAGTCGATCTTCCATTGCTTAATGATGACGAAATAAAGTGTGTATTGCTTCACGAGCTGTATCATTGCAAGCGTAAAGATATACTCATCAATTTAGTTATGGGTCTAGCCAGAATCGTTTATTGGTTTAATCCTCACGTTTGGTATTTTTTAAAGGAAATGAAAACAGAGATGGAGATTACTTGCGATTATGCTGTATTAAAAAGGCTAGATGAGGAATCTCAGCTGAAATATGGTGAGATTATCTTAAAATTTGCTTCTCAATCAAAACAACCATTACCATTGATTACTGCTTCAGAAATCAGTAGCTCTTATAAACAAGTAAAACGCCGTATTGTGACAATCGTAAATTTCCAAGTAGAATCAAAACGGCAAAAAATAAAAAGTGCACTAGTCTTTACAGTTGTTCTTGTGTTCATATTAAGTAGTATTCCTTCAATATCTGTACTAGCAACGAACAAAGACACACATACATTTTCGCATGAAAACGTTGTTTACAAAGATTACACACCTTTTTTTGAAGACCTTACAGGAAGTGCCGTTCTGTATGACACCAAAATGGACCAGTACACCATATATAATGAGGACGAAAGTACGACCAGATTTGCTCCCAATTCTACTTATAAAATTTTCAGTGCATTGTTTGCGTTAGAAAATGAAATTATTACGGAAGAAAATTCTGAAATGGCCTGGGATGGAACTTTATACAAATATGATAAATGGAATCAAAGCCAAGATTTATTTACGGCTATGGAAAATTCCACCACATGGTATTTTCAACATCTAGATCAGCAGCTCGGTAAAAAGAAGTTGCAAACTTATTTTGAGCAAATGAATTATGGAAACGAAAATATATCAAATAACATCACCAATTATTGGATGGATGGCTCACTAAAAATCTCCCCTGTTGAACAGATCAGTATGTTGAAAAAGTTTTATGATAATGATTTCTCTTTTGATCAATCTACCATTCAAACTGTCAAAAACTCGGTACTACTAGAAGAAACAAATGAACATCGGTTATCCGGAAAAACGGGAACTGCTGATGTAAACGGAGAACATGTTGATGGTTGGTTTATTGGATATGTAGAGACTGCAGATAATACATTCTTTTTTGCTGTTCACATTCAAGGTGAAAAAGAAGCTGGAGGAAGTGTTGCATCTGAAATCACCCTTTCTATTTTGGAGGAGGAAGGTATTATAAAATCCATTCCTTCAAGATCATAGTGAATTTATATGCCTTAATCTTACCCTCAGAGTAACATCTGGGGGTTTTTTAATTAAGATGAAAAACACTCACAGAAAAAAAGTGTTGACTCTAAAACTTACATATGTAATATTTAAAGTATTACATATGTAAGTTTTATTCGAATAAAGCAAAATAAACAATGAAAGAGGTTAGATTTAATGAATTCAAAAAACATCCTGTTCCATTCTTCAACAATTCAAAAAATTGCACATGTGTTTCTACTCTCCTTTCTAGTTCTTATAGGCTGTTCAAATGATCAGGTCCAGTCAGCTCAATCTGAACAAAAAAGTCATGAACCTGCAAGTAAACAAGATTTATCTAAAGATTTTTCTAAACTTGAAGAAAAATTTGATGCTAAGCTAGGAGTCTACGCTCTAGACACCGGAACAAACGAAACCATTTCATATCGACCTGATGAGCGTTTTGCGTATGCATCAACTAGTAAAGCTTTAGCGGTAGGAGTCCTTTTGCAGCAGAAATCAATTGAAGATCTTAACGAAAAAGTAACCTATTCCCGTGAAGAACTTGTTACATATAGTCCAATTACAGAACAACATGTAGATACTGGTATGACTCTTCGGGAACTTTCTGACGCTTCGTTACGCTATAGTGACAATACCGCTGCAAATCTCATTTTTGAACAAATAGGTGGACCTGAAGAATTTAAACATGCATTAAGACAAATTGGTGATGATGTTACAAACCCTGAACGAATTGAACCTGAGTTAAACGATGTTAACCCGGGTGAAACCCATGATACTAGTACACCAAAAGCCCTTGCTACAAGCCTTAAGACTTTTGCGCTTGAAGATACTCTCCCACCTGAGAAACGTGAGCTTTTGATTGACTGGATGAAGCGAAATACGACCGGTGATGCATTAATTCGTGCTGGTGTACCAAACGGTTGGGAAGTAGCAGATAAAACCGGGGCAGCATCTTATGGAACTCGAAATGATATTGCGATCATTTGGCCGCCAGATGAAGATCCTATTGTTTTAGCCATCCTATCAAATCGAGATGAAAAAAATGCTACTTATGATGATGAGTTAATTGCAGCAGCAACAAAAGTCGTAGTTTCATCTTTTGAGAAAAAATGATCATGTACGATTCTCACCCTATAGCAATGAATATAAGGATTCGGTAAAAACCATTCATAATCCCACTCCTCTCTAGGCAAACTAATTTAAGCATTGTATTTTTTTGTCCCGGGAGGAGTAACCTTGAATCAAACCTGGCTCTCATTATTACCATTTATCATCGTCATCGGCATGTCTATTTGGTTAAAAAACATCCTGCCTGGTTTAGTTGTTGGCATTTTGGTTGGATCCATGATTGTTTCTGCCGATCTGTTGGCTGGAACTGAGCAAGCTGTTTCATACATCGTCACCACTCTTTCTGATGAAACAAATATTAAAATTATCGGGTTTTTATATTTATTTGGCGGTCTTGTCGGGATGATGAATATAGCTGGCGGTATTAAGGGCTTTTCGGAATGGGCCGGGATTAGAATCCGATCCGAACGGGGGCTGCTCATTTTTATTTGGCTTACTCTCCCCTTTACGTTCATGATGCCGATGTTTCGGATTATGATGATTGGCCCAATTATTAAATCGCTCATAAAAAAAATGAACCTTTCCAAGCAAAAAGTTGGAATGACATTGGATATTTCAACAGAGTCAATCATTGTGCTGCTGCCCGTTGCGACAGCATTTGTCGGGTTCATGGTTTCTTTGGTGGAAGGCGGCATTAGTGAATTGAACCTAGGCATGTCTCCTTATGAAGTGTTTTTATTAAGTATTTTGTTTAACTTTTATGCGATCGTTATGCTGCTCATAGGGATTGTGCAGACGTTTTGGACACCTAAAAGAACCAAGCAGAAAGACAAACAAGTACATAAGGATTTGGAAGAAGAGGAACATGAATATCACCGCATGGGAATAAAAAAAGAATTGTCACTTGTGAAAGCACAGCCTTGGCATTTGATTGTTCCCGTCTTTTTATTGCTTACATTGTCCTTATATCTATTATGGCAAAACGGCGTAGCACAGGGAGCTAAGACGATCTTCCAAGCCTTTTCCATGGCTAATGCAACATTTGTCATGCTCTTGGCTGTTTTTATCACTCTTGTTTTAACCTATGGTTTTTATGTCATCAGACGCGTGAAGATGAACGAAATTCTTTACCACTTTTATGATGGCGGAAATCAGATGATGGAAGCGATTAGTCTTCTTATTCTTATATGGGCATTGACATTAGCTGCTGAAGATCTTGGATTTTCCGAGTTTATCAGCAGCTCACTTGGAAGCTTTCTGCCAGCATATCTGACTCCTGCGGCTATTTTTGTTCTTGGATCAGTTGTTGGCTATTTTATTGGGAGCTCCTGGGGAACTTGGGGTTTGTTCATGCCGCTTGGCATCTCACTAGCTGTATCCACCGGAGCATCCATTCCTTTGACAGTTGGTGCTGTATTTGCAAGCGGAGCTTTTGGTGCTTTGACGTCCCCGCTTGGTGACACAACGATTACGACTGCGTCGATTCTCGATATGGACCTTATTGACTATGCACGGTTTAAATTGAAGGTCTCAACGATTGGCGCGGTTATTGCGGCTGTATTATTTATTATGAGTGCCTTCTTTTTTACCTAAACATAAAAAATGAGGGCTCAAAAACTCACATGCACTTCAAATCATTGAAGGTTAGATCACCATTTTTATTGGAGAAGAATTAGGATTTCCTTCCTTTTCAAAATACCCGGCCATAACTGGAAAGCTGACAAACTCCTTCCTCATCTCCCGAAATGAAATGACACCATTTCCTCTTGCAAGCTTAAAATCTAGCGGATATTCATGACAGTTCAATGGCAGATGATGAAATGTTTTAGTATAGAATTCAATTGCCTTTTGCTTGCTTTCAGCAAAGATAAAGACAAATTCATTTTCGTTCATCTTCAGTGAATAAATGCCAATCTTATGAAAGCCTAATACATTCTTTTCAATCATATCCGCTACTTTCCGATGATCTGCTTGTTCAAAGTCTATTTTAGATATGTTATCATCCAATGAAATTTTCTTCTCCTCAAGTAAATGATAGATGTAGTGGGCCAATGAGGATTCTTCTAAACGGATCGAATTCTGTTAAAGATCTTTTACAATCACTTATTTACACACCTCGATTTGATAATTTTTAGTGCCTTTCTTTTGATCTTAAAGTTACCATAGGGTAAGACTCTGTTCCATCTACTCCTCAATCTCTCCTGTATACTCGTTGTAATTCACGTTGATTGAACCAACTGGACCGTTTCGGTTTTTTGAGACAATAATTTCAAGGGAACGATTCTCCGATTCTTTTTCATAATATGCTTCACGATACAAGAACAAAATGATATCAGCGTCCTGTTCCACACTGCCCGACTCCCGAATATCTGACATCATCGGCCGTTTATTGGCTCTTGATTCCACCGATCGATTTAGCTGTGCTAGGCAAATGACTGGGCAATCAAAATCCTTTGCCATCGTTTTGAGTGATTTAGAAATTTCCGTTACTTGTAAATGAGCATTACCTCCATACGATTCACTAGATTGAATAAGCGTTAGGTAATCAATAAAAAGAATTGGTTTCCTGTTTGGAAACTGATTAATTAATTTTCGTGTTTTCGCTCTCATCTCAGCAATTGTTTGTCCAGCACTGTCAAAAATGTGCATTGAGGTTTCATTAAGTTCACCAATGATATCCGACCATTTGTTCTTTTGATTTTCACTTAGCATTCGTTTCGGATCTCGCATTTTTCTCCGGTTAATGCCCCCTGTTGAAGCGATTAATCGACTGGTGATGAGCTTTTGAGGCATTTCCAATGAAAAGATAAGGGGCAAATATCCAGCCCAACCTGACGTTTTGGCAAAATGAAGCATAACATCTGTTTTTCCCATTGATGGTCTTGCTGCAATGATCGTCACTTCGCCATTTTGAAAGCCTCCTGTCATTTCGTCGAGCTTTCTGATACCAGTTGTTATCCCTTTCGAAAATGGTTGATCTTCCCATGGTGCTTCATAGATCGTTGACAAAGCTTCCTCCAAGGACGTGTGATCATCCATCTTCGCTTGGTTGATTTTATCCAATTCGGCAATGACCTTAGCAATCTCCCAATCATTCATAGTCGCAATGTTTAAAATGTTACGCTTTTCCCTCTCCTTCCACAGGTCAAGAATGAGCTTTTCTAAACCCTCGAATTTCTCAGGATCTGCAAATGATTCCAGCTCTGAAAGATAAGACATTCCTCCAAATGATTCAAGGTCTGGTAAGGTTGTCAAAGAGATTAAATCAAAGTTCTTCCCCGTTCGGTTTAATTTCACCATTCTTTGCATTAATTCTTTATGACGTGTGCTTTCCAGCTGTTCAGGTTGAATAACAGTGTCCTTGAGGAGATACTCCGCCTTCATCAAGCTTCCTAAAAACGCTTTTTCTGCACTACTCATTTCTTTTCACCAGCTGTTAAATCAAGATTTACTCCACGTGGAATATCTCTTCCTGTTGAAAATGATTTGGTTGATTGCCTATACTGGGATTAAGGCTTATGATTCTCGTGATAAGAATCAATTTCTTCAACGGTCAGTAACGACTCATTTTCCCAGTTTTTAAGAATTCCAACGACATAGTTTAGCTTTCGCTTGTTATTAGAACAGGCAATAGCCAAGGCTTTTAATACCACATCTTTTGGTTGTAAAAAGCTAGAATCATCTAACCAAGCTAATAGCTGCTGCTTTCCATTTACATTTGAAAAACCAAATCCATTGTTGTCCCAAAACTCAATAATTTCTTTCACATCGTTTGTTTTTTGTTTTTCATCCTCTTTGTTAAGAAAAGTCTCGATACTATGGTTTGATGTGTTTTCTTTTTGCCTAAGTTTCGTATCAAGAGGTATGTAAGCACTGTCAACTTCATTACATTCATTATCTGGATATGTATTTCTTTCTTCTAGATGGCTAATCTCCTTCTCTACATCGTGTTTACAAAAAGAATCAAATAGACGACGAATTTCCTCTTTTTTAATGGCTTCAGATACATATGGAATAAGTGAAGCATCCTCGACATCTGATAATTCAGATTTAATACAATCTATAACTGGCTTTCCACCCTTTTGCAGGTTATATTTCCCCCAGTTTTTAATGGCAAGCTCTCTTGTTTCAGAATTGTAACGAATCAATTGGTAATGATTGATAAAGCGTTCCATTAATGTATCTACACGCTCAATCGAACTACCTAACTCAAACGCTATTTCTTTCGTCGTAATACGATAGATTCCAATTTGAGTGGTATTTGAATTCGAGAGTAGATAGACGTAAAATAACTTATCCTCCTGGCTCATCTCTTCTAAAATAATGGGATTCCTCCAAAAATCAGTACGCATTATACGATATCTTGCCATTTTCAACCACTATCCTTTCTTCTAAGAACACTCTTTTCATGAACTATATATAGAAAATGAGAAGAAAAGTAGCGAAGATTTACATTTAATCTGTGACTATTTTGTGACAAAACCAATTACTCTCCTGTTTAGCGAAAAAAGATTTG
>DASQMK010000157.1:0-17741 GCA_035645575.1 Metabacillus sp. | reverse complement strand
ATTAAGTGAAGTTGATCGTCATACACAGGAAAGAACAGTAAAGAATAGTGGGTATTATTTAGGAAGAATCGCTAAGGAAAATAAATTGGTAGCTAATTTAGAGGTTCGCTTTTAAAAGGGAATTTAGTTAATTGTACTTTGGTGAAACAGTAGAATTGGATCTGATCCACTAATGGAAAGAAAGAGGCTGTTCTTTAAGTGTCACATACTTAAAGAACAGTCTTATAGTTATTATTATGGGATTGCATAAACTTCGACAGTGAAGCTTTCTCCATCTGTGTTTTCCGGTCTAGCGATGTAGAAATCTTCGCTCGTTTTTATTTCTGTCTCTGATCCGTCTGTGAGATCGTAGAAGATCGTTTCGTCGACGTCGAAGCTGATGTCTTTCATGACATCGAATTTTGCATCTTTAGGACCTTCAATGATTTTCCATTGTAATTTGGTCGCATAAGGAGGGATGTTTCCGATCGTGAAATTATCACTTGATCGGTTATCCTGGCCGTCTTGGGGCTGGCCTTCCGATTGGATCGTAGCTATTTTCTCAGGAGCTTCGACCTCCACATGAAAAGCATCTCCATCCAGAATCCGGTCATAGGCGTACCAGGCACCGAGCCATGTACCTGCAGCACCGTTCGAATCAGCTGAAATCATTCTTACAGAAAAATTATCTGAACCGTTCGTCGATGAACCTTCCCAGGTAGAAGCAAAAGGAAATTCGTCACACTGCTTTCCTGTTCGATCCTCACCTCCGAACTCTCGGTCACAAATCCTTCTTGTTTTGTTCCTATTACGGTTGTATTCCTCCTGATGACGTCTTGGATACATCCGTGTCAACGTGCTGTCTCCAACAGCTCCCGGTATTTTCTTTCCAACCATTTGAGGCTTTGTCTGTTCTGGATGATCCATAGCATCCTTCCAATGCTGGCCGGCTTCAGTTAGCATTTCAAATTCAGGTTTCGTGATAGGGACATTGAAGATAGGTGTAGCTTTGCTGAATACGGCTCCTTGCTGGAAATATTGATTAGGGAAAGCGAACATATATTTTGCAGAATCATAACGAACTGTCTGTTTAATGCCATCAATGCTCTTTTTGAATTTCCTTGGCGCATGTGTAAGGGTAAGTTCTGGCCAAAACTCCATGTAGCCCAACTGATCAGGGTTTTCATCAGTTGCTGGGGGCGCTTCTGATGTGAAAATTTCTGTACTGAAGTTCGTGTTTTTCCATTGGGCGATCGTTTGTTCCGTCGGTGGATAGTTTGGATCCTCTTTACAGTCACCTGCGTTCATTTTGGCTTCACAAACCATATCAATTTTTAATTTAGCACCATTCAAGGATGGATGGGTCACGAGGATATCGTCAAGTGTATAAAAAACCCTCATTTTCCGGCTTTGGTTGGAGCCATATCCTATTTCAGTGAATTGAAATTGAACGCCTTCGTAAAGACAGATCCCGCCAAAGCATTTTACCGGAACTTGATATGTTGCTACATGGGACCAACAGAAGGAATACCGGTTCTTGATATACCCTGTTTCTGAACTGCTGTCCGGACTTCTCCGGCATTCTTCTACAGTCTGGATATGATCATAATCGAATTCAGGAGGTGTCCATCCTTCTGCCGTCATGATCGGAGGCGCCATGTTCGCTCTGTATGTTGCGTCACTTTTCTGGTCATCTTCCATTAATTCATCTAATGTCTGGATGCCTTCTTTTTTATTGATCTGATCTTGCTTAATCTCAAGCTCTTCAACTGACTTGCCTTGCCTCATAAGTTTAGTTGCCTTTTCAATCTTCTCCTTGTCGTTTGGGAGCCAATAACCTCCGCCGTTTGAATCAGACTGCGCTTGTGCCGGTGAAATCATTCCTATGACCAAAAATAAAAGAAGTAAAGCTAAAACGATACGTCTGTAAAACATGGACATCCAATCCCTCCCTAATCTTTTGATTTGGAATAAAATGTTGTCCTACACAGATAGAAGGGGTTACCTTACAAACAATAAACTAGATCCATTACTTCGGGTAGCTTCCAAATCGAAGAAAGGATACTACAAGAAAAAATTTTTTACAATATATTACAAGGAAAACACAACAAATAACCTACAAGAACTCCAAAAATATTATGCCACTAGGAAAAATGGGTCGTTTATAGATTAGTTTTTTTAAATGCACTTAAAGTGATTCATAAATAGCCGCCAAAATGCGTAAAGTAATGGTGAAAAGAATAAATATTTAACAAACACATATAATAATAAAAAAATAACCGGAGTGCGCCAACACTACGGTTATTTATTACAATTGCGATTCGCAAAGTAAGCGATTAGCAGTAATAAGGTTTTATTCAGAGAGTACTTCACCCGTGTCGCCAAACAGCAGGGTGGATTACTCTTTTATTTTATCGATT
Source organism: Metabacillus sp. (assembly GCA_035645575.1). GTDB lineage: Bacteria > Bacillota > Bacilli > Bacillales > Bacillaceae > Metabacillus. The sequence continues at coordinate 15,342 of DASQMK010000157.1, read as the reverse complement.
AATAGGACGATTAAAGTCACTAATGCTATCATAAACATTGCTGTACTCATATCCATCAGTTGCACCTCCCTTATAAGAGGTTAAAACCGCCAACCCTCATGCGATTGTCTTTTTGTTATCGCAGAAAAGTGGTGCTGTCTTCACAATCGTGATAATAATAAATCCTATTCTAACTGCTATTCAAACCACTTCCTTTGGTAGTTATGATATAGAATATTGAGTTTGGTGCATGTCTTATGACCCTTTTTTAAAAATTTTTAATAAAAGTTAAAAATTTTCAACCCTAATGCAAAAAAAAGAGATGCTTAAGCATCACGAGATTTTTCTCTATATAATATTTCGTTGAGGGGCGGATAATCAAGGGCATGCCAAATTCTAAGAAAGAATTCGATAGATGGTTGTGATTTATTATTCATATAAATGGATAAATTACTTTTATCGATGCCTGTCATTTCTGAAAGCTCTTTTTGAGTAATTTTTCGTTCTTTCATTATTTTCTTCATGTTATTTTTAATTAAACCATCATGACAATTAATAAGCGGTTCAACATTTTCCTTTGGAGTATTTCCCAGTTGTTTCGCTGCTTCATTTAAAATGGGAAGAAACTCAGGAAGAGATTCATACAATTTCCTGGTTATTTCGTTAGGTTTATGAGCATCAATGTTGTCTAGCATAGAATCGATAAAATACATGGTTGCCCCCTTGATGAAATCTTCCGGTGTATACTCAACATTTATTTTATCAATTTTAGCTTCCACATTGGCATATGTCGTATAGGACTGTATCTTTTCAAAATTCTCCTTTTTGAAACCTACTTTAACATATACATATCCTTCATTTTCCGGTGTACCTTCTGTTTCGGTTGTATAATTGTCGTCAAAGCCCATATACACAACTTTAGTATGATCGGCATTATTTTTTTTCCTCATGTTCATGTATATCGCCTCCTAAACGTGGACAAGATATCTTTAAGAAAATAAGTGAGGTGCTAAAAATGACAAAAGATGAAAGAAAAGATGTAACCAGAGATGTAGGCGGCACTGGAAAGCGTTCGTAATCTTATAGGAACTTTGTTTTCTTCCAAACCTAAATGGGAAGTCGAAATTAGATTCATGGACTAATACGATGTTATGAAATAACATAAAAATAATTAATTAATGAGGACACTTTTGGTGTCTTTTATATTATATGTCAGTTTGATGAATCTTATAATCTTCAATTGAAAAACTTCAACTTTTTGGTTAAAAATGGTGTATTTTTAAAAAATTGAAAAAATAGTATCTCCTTCAAATTCATAATAAATGATTGTGATTGCATTTTCTCAACATAAGGGAAAATCATATTATATTTGTTCTCCCCGAAAATAAGAATCTCTTTGGTGGCTAAGCTTAAGAATTAAGCGACAAATTTGGCGTATCCGGATTAACTATCTAGCTTGGGATAAGAAGTTTTCTCCTATTGAAACGGTGGATGGATCTACTATTACAGCTAATGAGATTGCGAAAGTGAATTAATCATGTTATTCAACATTAAAGCGCGATTGCATACCAACAGCAATTGCTTTTTTATTTGGTTTAAAGTAGGAAAGAGTGCAAGATAAGTTGATCTGGCGGAGAATTAATTAAGGTAAGGTAATATATAACTTGGTAGAGGGAGATGTACATTGCTTGATTATGACCGAGAAGAGAAAATAGCGAGATTTAATTTGTTGCCCTATAGTATAAGTTAAATAAGAAAGGAGGATGGTTATGGTTTATATCGCTCTTCTTCGGGGGATTAATGTGGGTGGAAAAAATAAAATTGACATGAAGTTGCTTAAAAAAACTTTTGAACAAGTCGGGATGAATGATGTGGTGACATACATCAATACAGGTAATATTATTTTTTCATACAAAGGCCTTTCAAAAACTGAACTATCACGTATTTTGGAAGAATCGATACATAATGATTTCGGATTACATATTAAAGTAGTAGTTTGTAGTGTCGATGATGTAAGAGGAATCATAAACGCTATTCCAGACACATGGAAAAATGACAAAGACATGTCTAGTGATGTCATGTTTTTATGGGATGAAAATGATGATGAATCTGTACTTGAGTATCTGTAGGGGAAGGTAGAATTAGTTGAAAAAGGAACACTAGACTCAAATATTAAATTAAAATAAATTTTATATTGGCATGGAAAAAAAGAGGGCTTTCAAATAATTTTATACGTTCAAACCCCGAAAAGATTACATACTTGTTCAACCAAGGTTAGAACAAAACGAAGATACGGATGCATTATTAGAAGAATAAGTTCAGATGTTCTTGATTATGACCAGCGTGGCAAATGCTACAGAATAAGACTGAAGAAAGAAGACGTTCAAGTACATAAAGAAGCGATTGGAAAGTTGTTTGTAATCTTTTAATAATGATTTCCTATACAATGAAGGTTATAAATTTAAAAGCAAACTATTTTATATAAAACCTGTGTTCCTATTAGCATGTATAGATTTATAAAGCAATTATTTTTAGAAATATTTATCCCCCCTCCTAACATCACTTACTTCATTCTTAATCTTATATCTCCCCATTGCATTTGAGTACAGTTTTGAATATTTTTGTGCTAACCTTCAAAAATCGACTTTCACTATTCTTCAGCAATTTGCCGTGTTGTTTAAGGATGATGATAGCTACTGCAGTCATTTTTTCTTGTTGAACTAAGGTGCAAGATAGTTGAAGAATAAAGGGATTATGAATGACTTTGTAAAAAAACTAGGTTTTAATAGCGATTAATACAGCATTCATTGACTACGGTTTAGCCAAATTATTCAAAGTCTAAATGTTATTGGGAAAATCTCCTTGGAATAAATAATAGCCTTTTTGATCTATCAAATAAAGAATAGATTTAATTTGAACTGGCTGAACTATTGAGTGCAAGTTCAATAACGTTTTTCCACAATAACAAGAAGAAAAAATACAATACAAATTATATATGACTAATTTGTATTGCCCTTTATCTTTTATAACTATTTATGACTTTATGACTACTGTATTGATAAAATAGTCATCTTTTTTACAAAAATCGACTTTTTTTATAATTTTTTTTAATATAGTATAAAATTTTATAGTATTATAAAATTTGTAAAAGTTATTAAATATTGGAATTGTGAAAATGAAAGGAGGTGAAAGGAATGAAGAGGGCATTGCTTTTACTTTTGTTTCTAGTAATTTTAAGTTTGTGTCATCCGACAAGTTTATTTGCTGCTGAACCGAGCCTACTTTTAAACGGGGCTAAGACGATAGTTGACACTACTGCCAATGTTTCGCAAACTCTTCCACATTCAACTAAAGAAATAGTAAAATCAAGTGGTGCTATATCTGAGGTGCCAAAGAAAGTGGAGAACAAAACAGCCAATGTTTCAAAAGTTGTTTCCGATACAAATAATGAGATTGTAGCATCAGCTGGTACTAGTGGAATATCTGAGGTGCCAAAGAAAGTGGAGAACAAAACAGCCAATGTTTTGAAAGTTGTTTCACATACAACTAATGAGATTGTAGCATCAACTGGCAAAAGTGCAATATCTGAGGTATCAAAAATAGTGGAGGATACAAAATCTGATGTTATCGAAGCTGTTTTTAAAACTAGCGACGAGGTTTCCAATATCAATATTCCTATCGAAGATACATTAGAGACTGTAAATCGGGTTATCACGAATCCCCTGCAAACTGGAGAAGATAACGGGTTAGGTGACAATGAAAAAGTAGAAGACCAAAAGGCTGTCGTTAAACCTGAAAAAGATGAGGATTATCCAAAAGATTCCCCTTTACAATCAGGTACAATAAATTCACCTTCAAATGCAGACGGCTCTAATTCATCAACCACTAATAATGAATTGAGCCATCAAGCACCTAGCAATTCTTCAATTAATAACCATAAACAAAGGATTAATAAAGAAGAACTTGCTAATAACGAAGGCGCCACACTTATAGATGTTGGCGCAAAAGAAAAGATCAATAATCTGCCTTATTATAGGAAAAGCAATTCTCCTAACATGAATCCCGACCAAAGGAATGTTAGAGAAAAAACTATTGATCATTATGAAGGTATCACAAACAAAAGTTATGATGCAAACATCAAAATTTACCAATTACTAACTCATGGGAATAAGTCTCAGAAGTCTAACAAAGAATACTTCCCTTTAGGAGAAGTATTTGAAATAGGTAAAAAAATTAGTCTCACCCCATCTTCTCCAGGTTCTTTAATCAAAGTTCCAACACATTCGAGTTTGATGATCTTCTGTTTGTTTGGAGAAGCAAATCTAGAACAAATTCAAGTTGCTGGTAGGGGACCGCACTCTTTTGAGAGGCTTGGAGATCAATGGATTAATGGACCACCTTTTGAACCACCTAAAACATCTTTCTTTTCATTAAATGAAATTATTTAAAAATGAGAAGAAGGAGATGCAAATCATGAAAATAAGTACTATTGCTAATACAACATTAAAAGGGTTACTTTTTGCCGGTACGATTACATTAGGTGTTACTGCTTTCCAAGGAGGAGTACTTGCTAGTACGCCTGATCAACAAAAATCATCTTCAGTGGTTAACATTGAGGTTCAAGGAAATGTAAATGAAAGTATTGTTGAAAAAGCAGAAATCAATGTTTTTAATAAGGAAGAACAATCATCTAATAACAACTATTCCTATCACAGCTCAGTGCTAGATACAAAACTAAAAAATACATTAGTTAGTGATGTTGAAGCAGGTGTGATTGAAGTAAATTACACAAAAACAGAAGATGAGGAAGCTTCCAAAAGTGCGGTAGGTCGTATTGATCTTAATGATACCCCTATTGGCAATGGTCACGTTGGTGTAATTGAAGAAGATAATACTAAATCAGAAAATGAGGAGACTACTCATAGTGCCGTAGGAAGTATTGATCTTAATAATACCCCTATAGGTAATGGTCACGTTGGCGTAATTGAAGAAGATAATACTAAATCGGAAAATGAGGAAACTACTCATAGTGCCGTAGGAAGTATTGATTTAAACGATACCCCTATTGGTAATAGTCACGTTGGTGTAATTGAAGAAGATTATACAAAAACAAAAGACGGAACTACATCAAGCGGCGCAGTTATTGATATTGAATTAAACGATACCCCGATTGGAGATATCGACACTGGTGTGCTTGAAAAAGAAGTTATAACTTCAAACGACAATGATAACCCGGACGATGGAGACAACCCAGGTGAAGGTGATAACCCTGATGGAGGAGAGAATCCAGGTGAAGGTGATAATCCTGATGGAGGAGACAATCCAAGTGAAGGTAATAACCCCGATGGAGGAAACAATCCAAGTGAAGGTGATAATCCTGATGGAGGAGACAATCCAGGTGAAGGTGATAATCCTGATGGAGGAGAGAATCCGGGTAAAGGTGATAACCCCGATGGAGGAGACAGCCTAGGTGGAGACGATAATACCGATGGAGAAAACAATCTAGGTGAAGATGATAATACCGATAGCTTTAACAACCCAGATGGTAACGATAGTACTGATGTTGAAAACAACTACACAGGAAATAATAGCATTGATAACGGAGACAGTAACATAATTGGCAACAAGTTACCAGTAACTGGTTCTTTCTTTGATCCAATAGCACTTGTCTTCTTTGCTCTTATTATGATAATTGTGGGACTTGTACTACGTAGAAAATATTCGCTCTCTATATAAACTAAATAAATAGAAAAGTATAAAACTCTTTCCTAGTGTTGAAAAACAGAAGATAATCTAACGTTGGGAATTTACTAACCTTTGTTATCTTTAAGAATAACAAGTTTGCTGGCACCATAAACATCTATGATCAAATGTCTGTTAAAGTAGTTTTTTGTTATATTAAATAAATGCCGTCCAATGTACTTGAGCGAAACGTCTTGTTGATTTTTTGTAAAAAATGTTAATCACAGTAATATAAAAGCACAATGGGTCTTCAAGCAGATTATGATGACTCCATTGTGCTTTTTTTACAATCAATCGAATGACATAGTAGCGTTTTCAATTAATTTATTAAGCTTTCCTATTAATTAGAACCGTTTTTCATCCTATCAATTTCTGGACGATATTTTTCAAGCGGATAATACTTCATGCAAATCACAATGATTAAGCAAATAATAGCAGGGATACCAAACCGAACAAAATTCAAGGTAAACATTGTTGCGTCTGGTTGTTGTCCAATCGCTCCTGGAATGTATCCTGAAACGGCAAGTAATGCTAGAATACCTGAATTTGTAATCGTATTTCCACATTTTTGAGCAAATCCTTTAAGGGAAGCAATAGTTCCGTTTAATGAAGTTTTTTCTTTTAAATAAATAAAGTCAATCGTATCATTTACTAAAATATTCACCAATGCATTTGACATGGCACCAATGGCTGTTGCGATAAATGAGCAAACATATAATACAATTAAATTATCTCCGAAAATAAAAGCGATTCCATAAAATACAAACGTAATCAATTGTGTAACAAGCATCGCTCTTTGACCGGTTTTAAATATTTTCAAGGCGATTGGCATACAAACCACCATAGAGACCAGTGCACCGATTGAAATGATTCCCATATATAATGAAATTAAGTCAGGCCTACCAATATAGTACATCATAAAGTACACAGAAGAAGCGAACATAAATCCATATCCTACAGCTGCCAAACACCAAACAAAGATGAGAGGATAAATTTCCTTATACTTAAACAATTTCTTTAAATCTTTTGTAAATGGACTCTTTTCTGAAGTTGTAATGTATTTTTCTTTAGAGGTTACAAATAATCCCCAGAAACAAATAATTGTGATGATGCCGTAAATCACCATTAAAGGAATATAACTTCCTCCGAAAAAACCAGTAAGCTGCGGTGTAAAGGTTGCTCCAATTGTGAAGGCAATAGCAGTAAAGGCTGCACCTAAAGTAATGACACTGTTACGCTCTTTATCATTTTTAGTAACTGCAGGAAGAACAGCCATTTGTGGCATGGTTAAAGCCGTTGTACACATATTCAATAATATATACAAACCTCCTATATAAACAACTTTGCCAATAGCACCTAATCCAGTAGGGTTTATGAAAAGCAAGACACTAGCAATGACAAAAATAATTGGAACAAATAAAAAATATGGTCGATAACGTCCCCATTTCGAATTTGTTCGATCGGCAATCGTCCCCATTATTGGATCGTTTATTGCGTCCCATAGTGTTGCAACAAACATGATGGCTGCAGCAGCAGCAGCTGTTATACCTACCGTATCTGTCATATAAACGGAAAAGTAACTACCAATTGTGGCTAGTACCAGCATGTGGCCACCATTTAGAGATGTTGCGTGGAACCATTTAAAAGCTCTCGTTACTTCTTTTTCTGAGTGTTGATTTGATAAGTTAACTTCTCGTTGTTGAGTTGGATTTATTTGTACGGACATATTTCACACTCCTTATTATTTGTATAAAAAGCATATCTTAGAAAAATTTCAACAAGCGCTTGTTCGTTGTTAAACGTATAGTAGCAAACGTTTACATAGAAAACTATAGTCAAAACAAAGATGTGTTTTACTCAAATCGAAGATCTAGTATTTAATGCTCTTGATTTTATAAAATAAGAAAGATGTATGAGAATATTCCTACGAAGGATGAATCTTTGATTCGAGCAGTAAATTTCTTTCATTTTAATATACTATCCTTCTATTTGTTTTGTTAAGATGAAAAAAATAGAGAAAGAAAGGATCGAATCCAATGTTGAAAATAAGCAATTTAATTTGTGAATACCAACCATTCCTTTTAGGGACAGACGTTACGAAACCAAGATTCTCTTGGATGAGTGAATCAGATAAAAGAAATACAAAACAAGTATCCTATCAAATAATGGTGGCATTAGATGATCAATTTAATAGGATTGTTTGGAATTCAGGTGAGGTAACTAGTGATCAGAGTATCCATATCCAATATGATGGGGAATCCTTGCAATCCTTTACAAGATATTTTTATAAAGTAAGAATTTCAGATAATATTGGCAGATACTCTGAATGGAGTGCTATTAACTGGTTTGAAACCGCTTTTTTAGAAGGGGAAAATTGGAAAGCTAAATGGATTACACCGCTACATCAGGAAGTGGAGGAAGAGGTTTTTGCACTAAGAAATACTTTTTTCTTAAAACAAAACATTCAAACTGCAAGAGTTTATGTGACTTCTCTAGGTATCTACCAACTATATATGAATGGTCAAGAAATTGGGGATGCATTATTAACCCCGGGGTGGACTAGTTATCATCACCGCCTGCAATACCAAACGTATGATGTCACACACAATTTAGAAAAGGGAAACAATGCACTAGGTATTTTACTATCTGAAGGTTGGTATAAAGGAATGGGCTTTGATAAGCCGTATAAATACGGTGAAAACCTATCAGCTTTACTAGAATTACATGTTGTCTATCAAGATGGGAAAAAAGAGATTTTTACAACAAACGAAGATTGGAAGTCAGGTAAAAGTGCTTTTGTATCGGCGAGTATTTACAATGGTGAAACGTATGATGCAAGGCTTGAAAACAACTGGAGTGAAGCTGAATTTAATGATGACGATTGGGAACCTGTAATTTGTTCTCTTGAACCTAATGCCGAAATAGTAGCGCAACAAAACGAACCCGTTCGCGTAACGGAAACAATTCGACCGATTGAATACATCGTCACACCTAAAGGTGAAAAAGTTCTAGATATGGGTCAAAACATGGTTGGACGTATGAAAATGCGTGTGACGGCACCAAAAGGAACAAAGATTATCTTAAAGCATGCGGAAGTTCTTGATAAAGATGGGAACTTTTATACAGAAAATCTTCGAACAGCGAAGCAGGAAGTCATTTATATTACGAAAGGTGATGGAGAAGAAACCTATACACCAACCTTCACGTTCCAGGGTTTCCGTTATGTCAAAGTAGAAGGATATCCAACAGAAGATTTACCATTGGATCAATTTGAAGGAGAAGTTATTCATTCGGATATGGAACGAACGGGTGAATTTTTTACCGACAATGAGTTAATAAATCGCTTGCATAGGAATGTCGTTTGGGGGCAAAGAGGCAACTTTGTTGACGTTCCAACAGACTGTCCACAACGAAACGAGCGACTTGGATGGACTGGTGATGCTCAAGTATTTATTGGAACCGCTCTCTATAATTATCAAGGAGCATCTTTCTTTAAAAAATGGTTGTCAGATTTAAAAGTTGATCAAAAACCTGATGGGCAAGTACCATTCGTCGTTCCTGACATTATTCCAGGAGACCAAGTAGCATCAGGGTGGAACGATGCTGCTACAATCATCCCTTGGGCGATCTACCAAGTGTATGGAGATAAACAAATCCTTGCAAACCAATATAAAAGTATGAAAGCCTGGGTGGAAAAAGTAAGAAGCCTTGCAACAAATGAAACAGTTTGGGAAGCAAAAATACAATTTGGTGATTGGCTGGCACTCGATGGGGATCCACATTCACCAGTTGGTGCGACACCAATCCCGTTAATAGCAACTGCCTATCATGCATATTCCACACAAATTTTAGCTAAAACAGCGTCCGTTCTAGGATTTGAAAAAGATGCGGACGAGTACTTTGCTTTATACGAGAGAATCGTTGCAGATTTCCAAGCTGAATTTACGACAGCAAATGGAAACGTGATCGGTGGTACTCAAACAAGCTATATCATTCCGCTAGCTTTTAACTTGTTAAATGGAAAGGCAGCTCAAAAAGCTGCACATGAACTACATCGTATGATTGTGGTGAATGATTACCACCTAACAACTGGATTTTTAGGTACTCCACATTTGTGTTCGGTTCTATCCAAATATGGATATCATGAAACTGCGTTAAGATTATTGCTTCAAGAAGAGTATCCTTCGTGGTTATTTGAAGTGAAAAATGGCGCAACGACGATCTGGGAGCGTTGGAACAGCATGAATCCAGATGGTACGTTTAATGATTCTGGTATGACATCCTTCAATCATTCCGCTTATGGGGCTGTGGCAGAATGGATGCACCGTACGATTGCAGGTATTTCGTTTGATGAAACGACACCTGGCTATCAGAAGTTTACCATCGCACCAGTAATTAGCTCACTAGGAATGAGCGAGGTAAAAGCGAGTTATAAGACACTTTATGGAAAAGTAGGAAGTGAATGGAATATTAATAAAGATGTGGCCACTCTGAAGGTTACAGTACCAGTTAACACAGAGGCGAATATAATCTTACCGCCTCAGGCTACGAACGTAACATTAGATGGGGAAGTAAAAGAGGGTACAACCTTTACTTTAGGTTCGGGAGACTATCTCTTTACATTCCAATTAGAAGGAGTGAGTCAAAAGGTATTTACCAATGAAAGTGTCCTTGGTGAGTTAATTTATTACCCTGAAGCAAAAGCGGTAGTAGAAAGTTACTTAACCAATTTTATGCACGGTGAAATGCCGCCACAAGTTGCGTTCCAATTGATGAAGGGAATGACGTTCAGAGAATGTAAGGTAACACCAGAAACGGGTATCACTTCAAGTCAAGTGGATGAAATTCTGGAGCAAATAAACAAAGTAGTCAATCATACAGTTAGTGAGGAATTGGATTACGTCAAATAACCAATCATGGAAAAAATTAAAAAGCTAAATGGGAAGAATTTCAACATGATGGTTATAACTATTCATATAAACAAGGACGATCCTTTGAAAATAGAGGATATCCTTGTTTTCAAAGTTTGAGAGAGTCATAGTTATTTTCATTGTGTATGCTATGTTTGAATCGAGTAATCATCAATTTATAGTAGGAGGAGAAACAATGAAATCAGAAGTAATGAAGTTTTATGCTGATAGGGAAGATGTAACCTTAACAACCTATGTGATTTCCGATTCACCGGAATTATTGGGAGGAAAGAAAAGACCTGCAATTTTGATCTGCCCAGGAGGAGCTTATCTTTCTTGTTCTGACAGAGAAGGAGAAGCAGTGGCACTAAGGTTTGCAGCAATGGGATATCATGCATTTGTCCTTCGTTATTCAACCTATATGGAAGGAAAGCCTGGCTTTCCTGATATTCAAAGTGAAATGAAAGTGAATGAAAACTGCCTTCATCCTTCACCTATGAGAGAAATAGGAAAAGCGATGCTTACGATAAGGGAACATGCAGAGGAATGGCTTATAGAGGTGGATAAAATAGCACTCTGCGGATTCTCAGCAGGTGCGCACAATTGTGCAATGTATTCCGTGTACTGGGATAAGCCTATCATCCATGAATATTTCAACGAAAAACCGGAATTGTTTAAACCTGCTGCGACCATTCTTGGCTACACATTAAGTGATTACCTTTTCATGCGTTCTTTTCCAAAAAGCCCTATAGATACAAAGCTTTTTGAAGCAGCTAATCTTGCATTTACAGGCAACAAAGAACCTGATGAGGAAACACTTAAAGAAATAAGCCCGGCTTTACACGTATCAGAGAGTACACCGCCTATGTTCCTTTGGGCAACTTCTGAGGATACTTTAGTACCAGCTCAACATACACTAAGAATGGCTCATGCACTTGCTGATAAAAACATTCCTTATGAAGTTCACATTTATGAAAAAGGTCCTCATGGCTTAAGCTTATCTAATCAGGCTACAGCCCAGGCGAAAAGCCAAATTTACCAGGACGCTGCAAGATGGATTGTAGAAGCCGAAGCATGGTTGGAAAAGAGATTTGCTCTGGAACTGCCTGAACGAACGCAATTTGAATTAATGGAGAAAGAACAGAACTGGTGAGAACTTGAACCTCAAGGAATACGTTGGTCAAAATGAGGTAATTTATTTCGAAATTTTAGTTTCAGATATTCAAGGACGATCTCTTTGTATGCATTGAATAGAGGATTGACCTTTTCTATATAATGGCTTTCACAAGTTTGAAATGGATAAACTTTGTGTTAGATAGAGTCATAGTTATTTGGCATATTTGTGCTTTCAAAGGTTTAGGAGGACATATTAGACCGCAAATTTTGTAGTGTATCCTACGTTTGAATCGAGCAATAACCTCTTTGATTTTAACATTATTTCCCTTTGGGACCATTTGCTAAAATAGAAAAAAGATAGATTATGAAGATATAACATTTTAGGAGGAATTCAGTTGAGTAACTTGATGATAAATGCACTGCCAGAACGCAAGATGCCTTATTTGGTAAAAAGTGGTGAAGGAGAACGGTATTTATTTGGAAGACAACTTGCAACGATTATAGCTACAGGAGAAAGTACAGGGAATTTAGTAGAAATGGTTATCCTTTCTGGGGGAAAAGAAGATGCTTTTCCTCCGCATAAACATGAACGAAGTCATGAAGCAATTTATGTTCTTCATGGCAGGTTGGAACTAGACATTTCCGGGCAAAAACATCTGCTTACGGAAGGAAACTACGCTTTTATCCCGTCGGGTACTGTACATGGATATAAAATGCAAAGTCATCGAACTCAATTTCTTTCGATCACATCAAAAGGAGAGATTGCAAGTTTATATCGTACAATTGGTCAGCCATATGAAAAGTATGTTCATCCACCAAAAGCGATAAATGAAATCTCACGAGAACGATATGAAGAAGCCGCACTTGTTGCAGATGTAAACTTTCTTTTTGATCAACAAACAGAAGGACATGCACAAGTCGTTGAAAATGGCTCCATTCCTGAAGAGGCAGCTTCTTTTGTCCTTGAAACAGGGGAAGGCATCCGTTTAGTAGCGGCGGAACAACTTTTCACGCTTGTCACAACACAGAAACATACAGGTGGTGAATTTATCGCTGCGCTCACTGAAGGTCCTAAAGGAGATTTCATTCCTGAACACTATCATGAAAAACATTCAGAAACGTTCTTCTGTCTAGAAGGTCAGATGACTATGACGGCAAACGGAGAGGAAATCGTATTAAATCCAGGTGATTTCCTTCATGTTCCAGCTTTTACAAAACATTCGTATCGATTAGATTCTCATTATACAAAGTTCATCGGATTTTTAGCTACAGGATTATTTGAACCATTTTTCCATACGTTATGTGATGTGTATGATGATTATATCTTCCCAAGTGACCCGCCTCCATTCCGCTTTGATCGGGTTCTTCAAACATTACATACGCTTGATTTAAAACCATGTGGCGCTACTCCGGTAAAAGAGCAAACTGTAAAAGGGTTAAAATCATGACAAGCAACATGCAATCAAGTGAAATGACAATTGATGAAGTTGAAATCATCCCCGATTTAGTGTATGCAGTGCCAAATGGGAAAGAGTTACTAGCCGATTTATATGTACCTAAGAACAGACCAACACCTTTACCTGTCATTATTTGGCTTCATGGCGGGGGATGGCGATTTGGTGATCGAAAACTTGGCCCTGATTTCTCAAAATATTTCGCAAGGAGAGGCTTTGCAATGGTAAGTATTGAGTACCGGTTAAGTGAAGAAGCCATTTTCCCTGCTCCAGTTCATGATGTCAAAACCGCTGTAAGATGGGTGAGGACCATTGCTGAAACATATGGTTTTGATCCGCATAAAATCGGCCTCTGGGGTTCTTCCGCCGGAGGTCACCTTGCTGCAATGACTGCAACAACGGGGTCGGAACAATTTATAGGTGAAAACCCTGAATACCCTGGTATACCCAGCGAGGTCCAGGCTGTTGCAATTGGCTACGGACCAGTTGATTTTCTTAAAATGGATGAACAAAAAGTACAGGATGGGATTATTGAAGAAGATCCAGAGTCAGCCCACATTCCAAAAGATAAAAAGACTACCGACCCTGATTCGTTTGAATCTTTGTTTTTGGGTGCACCAATCTTGACATGTCCTGACCGGGTTAGTGCAGCAAACCCTACTACTTATATAAAGCCAGGACTGTCGCTGCCTCCTTTTCTCATTATGCATGGAGTAAATGACACAGCTGTCTCTGCACAACAAAGCGAAATACTCTATCAAGCCATTGCAGAGGAAGGTAATGATGTATCCCTCTATCTTATTAAAGGGCTTGGTCATGGTTTTCTAAACAGAACGAATGTAGATGATGATGGTCCAAAACTAGCAAACTGTCGCATCTCAAAGGCTGGAATAGAGGAGAGCAATGAAGAGAGGGTACACTTCATCTTTTGGACAATAGAACAATTTTTCGAAAGAACTTTAATGACGTTTGACTAGAGGCCGTTTTAATAAGACGGTCTTTTTCTTTTTGATTGGATTTTTGCACCTAAGTCTAAAAAAATACATAACAAAATCTACCTATCTAGTAAAATAAAAGTATCCATACAATAAGTATAGATAAATAAGGAGGTCAATAAATGGAAGATACAATTTCTATTCATATCGGTACTGACCATAAAAAGATGCTCCATGAGATTGCCAATTATACCAAAATGAAGGAAAATGAACTTTTTAAAAAGCTGGTGGAAGAATATTATTCAAGTATAAATGGAAGTGTTGGATACCCACATCAAAAGGTGAAATCTAAACCTGTGATTATTGATGGCTTTGATATTGGTGATGAGGTTTCCGATGGAATTATTGTCTTTGATAACAAAGGGGTTGTTCTTCGCGTTAACAAAGCATACTCGAAAATCACAGAAATAAACGAAAAAGACATCATTGGTAAGCATGTCCAAACATTTGTTGATCAAAAATATTTTAGTCACTCTGCCTCATTATTAGTTTTAAAAGAGAAAAGAAAGGTGTCTATTTTATCAATTGTAACAGCCAATAAAAAGAAGGTTTTATTAACTGGGACACCCATTTTTGATAAGGATGGAGAAATCCAGCAGGTATACACGATTATGAGGGATTTAACAGAGTTGATTCGATTAAAAGAACAGCTCGAAGAAAAAGAAAAGGAAAATATCCGGTACTATGAAGCATTAAAGTACTATAATGAAAACAAAAACAATACAAATTTAATCGGTCAATCTCCAGCAATATTTACGATAAAAAAATTAATCGAACAGGTTTCACAAACGGATGCAACGGTTTTAATTACAGGGGAAACTGGAGTAGGAAAAGAAGTCATTGCAAGTGAAGTGTATAAACATAGCTCCAGAAAAGATCAGCCTTTTATCAAAGTCAATTGTGCGGAAATTCCTGAATCATTGTTAGAATCCGAGTTATTTGGTTATGAAAAGGGAGCGTTTACAGGTGCTCAGCAAAAGGCAAAATTAGGGCTGTTTGAATTAGCGAATAAAGGGACTATTTTATTAGATGAAATTGGTGAAATGCCAATTAAATTGCAATCCAAACTTTTACGCTGTCTCCAAGAAAAAGAAATAACGAGGGTTGGGGGAACACGCCCAATAAAGATTGATGTAAGAGTGATCG
>DASQMK010000156.1:0-2608 GCA_035645575.1 Metabacillus sp. | reverse complement strand
AGTAAGCCGTCACCACCTGAAAGCAGCACATCTCGTACCTCGGGAGTTTGACTAATATACTCAATGGCAGCATCTAATTGCTTTTTAGGTACACCCATGCCAATCTGTCCCGAAAATCTTCGACGTGTACAATATCGACAGTACATTGAGCATTGATTTGTCACAAGGAAAAGTACGCGGTCAGGATAACGATGGGTTAAACCAGCTACAGGTGAATCTTCATCTTCTTCTAAAGGATCTTCTAAATCGTATTTTGTTTTATGAATTTCTTGACCAATTGGAACAGACTGCATCCGAATAGGACATCTTGTATCAGTAGGATTCATTAGGGCTGCATAATATGGAGTAATATTTAGCGGGATCGTTTTTGTAGAAATTTTCACTCCCTCTTCTTCTTCAGGAGTAAGGTCAATGACTTTTTTCAAATCATCTAGTGTACGAATTGTATTGGTTAACTGCCATATCCAATCATTCCATTTTTCCTCTGGAACGTCCTTCCACAATTCAATATCTTTCCAATGGCGCTTTGGTTTATATAAATCATGTAACATAATGATTCCCCCTTACATTTGCTGTCAAGAGTAGATATGCAAAATCCGTGCCAATAACAAAAGCGGAAGCGCCTTGGTCAGTCTAGGGCAAATAAGACGATTTAGAATAGAAGGCGTTCATTGCCTTCTATTCTAAATTGGCTAGACCCTAGAGGGGCTAGGCGCTGGAGCTGAATGTCGAAGCACTTAGCCACAGTCAAAGAATTTTTAATTCTACAACATAAAAAGAAGAATAAGGGAATCATTTTTTATTGTTATTTTGTTTGTGGATGAATTTTAGAGGAATTTTAGTTTAATATCTGCCAAAAATTCAGCACCTTTTCATAGAATAATCCTGCTGAATCTTCGGCAACATGAAGAAAATCTGGCATGGTAATTATGAAGATGATATAGTAAAACTTCCATCAGTGGAGGTTTTCTTCATCCCACACTGATGGTTAGTTGAACAAATCGGACCTTTACGGACAGAGTTATCCTCCACCTACCTTCTTTTTAAACTCATTAGCTTGAAGTAGGGGTTCTTACTGCCTGTTAAGAGAGCGATAAATCCTTTGCCCAAACATTCATATCTTCAAGCTTATCAAATATATAACAGTTATTTGTAAGTCTTCCATGATAATGATATCCAAGCTGATAAAAGGCTGAATTCATCCCGAATGACAAACCTCGTGCTAAAGAATAAGCACAGTAAATTCCGTTATTTCTCAAATCTTGTTCTAAAAACCTAAGCAGTTTCTTCATTAACCCGTACTTGCGGTGATCAGGTAATGTCGCACAATCCGTTAGCTCAGCACTATAATAAACAGAATTCACTTCTGCTGAGGCAGCACTAACAATATCATTTTGATACTCTACTACATAAAAATAGGATTCACCCTTAATGATGTTTTCCACATATTTCGGATCACTCATTGGGGTTGGATAAACCTGAAAGACTTTGCTATAAAGATGAGCAAGTTGTTTTGAATCCTCAGGCTCTGCTTTTCGAAAAGAATAAGCAGCTGGCACAGGTCGATCATTAAGAGCTTGTGTTTTTTCTTTGATGTCTTGGAGAATTTGATTTTCTTTCACCCAATATTGACTTGTTCTTCTTTCATTCTTTGTATATATCGTCATAATATAATTATCTGTCCCGCTAAAATATCCAGGAATAATCCCCTCTAATTCGTATCCATGACGTAATAATTCCTGCCAATGCTCTGGACGTGAATAAACTATCACTTTTTCACAAAAGTCCTGGTTTGAAACATGACGAATTTCCTGGATTATTTGTGTCATATTTCCCCGGTAATGATCGATCCGAATTCGTTGATTAAAATAATCTAGAAAAATCTCAATATGATAGTAGGGCGTTGTTAGTTGTTTTCTCTCATAAGGTTTTGTCATACTAGAACCTCCCTTCTCTTTTAGATCTGTAAACGTTGTTGCAGCTACTCTCCTATTATAAAAGTCCATATTTTTTCATTTTATATTGCAGTGTTTGTCTCGGAACTTCTAAAAGGATCGACGCTCTTAGTACATTTCCTTTTGTTGAGTATAGCGCCTGTTCAATCATATTTTTTTCTGTTAACTCGACGATTTCCCGCAGAGGCAGAATATCTATTTTCTTATTCAGTTTTTCTCTTTTTATAAATGACGGCAAATGCTCAACTGTTAATAAATCTTCATCTTCGATCATATTCATCGCATACTCAATAGTATGTTCGAGTTCTCTTACATTCCCAGGCCAATAATGTGCTTTTAACGTGCTCATCACTTGGTCTTCAAACCCGATCACAAGTTTATTCAAATGATAGTTATATTTCTGGATAAAGTGGTCTGTTAACAAAGCAATATCTTCCTTACGATCTCGCAGAGGCGGAAGCTCTAGAAAAAACACATTCAGTCGATAGTATAAATCAGTACGTAGAACCTTTTTATTTAAAAGATTGGAAGGATGCTCATTCATTGCCACAATGATTCGAACATCCACTGCATATGAATCTGTTCCTCCTACTCGACGAATGACACCATCCTCAAGCACACGTAATAGTTTGGTTTGAAAATCAAGTGGCATT
>DASQMK010000155.1:0-1846 GCA_035645575.1 Metabacillus sp. | reverse complement strand
ATGGCCGATCATCCCTTTTCTAGGGTGAAATTGGAAGACATTTACCGAATGATAAAAAAAGGACTGTTGGACAATAGATAGAAAGGGAGGCATTAGTAATGACTGAGATCATTTCTTTAAAGCAAAAGAGACATCAAAAAGAACTAAAATATGAAAGAAAAATGCTTAGAGAATTAAACCTAACAGAGATTAAGACAAAGATGGATGATTGCTTTAGAAGCTTTGAAGGAAAGTTCAAAAAGACAATTATTGAAGACGGCTGTATTGACTTTGCTATAGAGGCATTCTTGTTAGGTGCAAAGTATAGTCGGTTTGGTTATTACGGAGAATCGATGCAATCTGCTAATAAACGATGTCAATTTGAAGAGAAAAGGTTAATTGATGACCTATTTGATTATTTAATGACTTGGGGAAAAATACAAGAGGGAGACTTGTCAATTGAAGAACTTTTCCTGGCTTGTGAGTACTATATCCATTCATGGTGGGAGCAAGGGTATACAAAAGGTGAAAAAAGATATAAATTAAGGCTTCATTAAAAACGATCGAACTTTATCATATTCCTTCCGGTTGTCCCATATATTTAACCTAAGGACGAGCAGGAGGGAATGGGATGAAAAAGAAGATAAAATGGGTGGCTTTTATCAGTGGTTTTATCATATTATTAATTTTATTTCAATGGCAATTTACAAATAATAATTCTTGGGATTCTTGGAACTTACCATTAACAGGAAAAGTTATATATATTGACCCAGGTCATGGAGGCCCGGATGGTGGCGCTGTTGGTAGTAATACTTTAGAGAAGGATATCTCACTAAGTATTTCGTTGATCATAAGAGACTATCTTCAAGAGCAAGGTGCACTCGTACTACTGACTAGAGATGAGGACGTAGACCTTGCTGATGAAGATACAAAGGGGTATAGCCGCCGAAAAGGAGAAGACTTAAAAAAGCGGGTAAACATCATTAATGAGTCTGAAGCTGATTTATATTTAAGTATCCATCTTAATGCAATTCCTTCATCTAGATGGAGCGGGGCACAAACATTTTATAATGGAAGATATATAGAAAATGAACATATCGCAAAATATATCCAAGATGAGTTAAGGAAAAATCTTGAAAATACAAATAGAGTAGCAAAGCCGATAGATGGTGTATACCTTCTTAAAAATGTGGAAAAGCCAGGTGCATTAGTAGAAGTTGGCTTTTTATCTAATCCTGAAGAAGAAAAGTTACTTTCTACAAAAGTGTATCAAGAGAAAGTTGCTGCATCTATTTATAATGGAGTTTTAAGGTATTTTTCAAACGAAGAAAATCCACCTGACTGAAGTGGCCGCACTAATTCTACCTTCTAGATAAAATATGGTATACTAATGGAAACGACTTCATGATAAGGGTGGAATAGTATGCTAAAAGAAGAAGTACTACGCACAGTAATCGGACAACTTAAGGATCCTTTCTTACATATATCATTAGAAGAGTTACATGCAATAGAGGAAATAAAGATCAAGCAAGAGAAACAACATGTTAGTTTAAGAATTGGTATTTCAAAAATAAATACAGCCGAACAACTTCAATTTCAACAGCAAATAGTTGCCTTAGTAAAAGAACAGGGAGCTGAATCAGTAGGTCTACGCTTTCATGAACTTCCACAAGAGACAATTTCAGCGTATCATGACACAAAGGCCGGAGAATCAACTTCACTGTTATCACCAGGAAATAAAACAACATTTGTTGCAATTGCTAGTGGGAAAGGTGGAGTTGGAAAATCAACAGTATCGGTAAACTTAGCTGTAGCTTTAAAACGCCTCGGTAAAAAGGTCGGTTTAATCGATGCTGATATTTACGGA
>DASQMK010000154.1:0-7459 GCA_035645575.1 Metabacillus sp. | reverse complement strand
TTCGAAATAAAATGATAAACAAAATCACTGTGCTTAGTGTATCGTCAATTACAATTTTAGTTTCTGTTCAACTCCTTTTTTATAGCGGAATTATTGTTGATGAGATTGGATTAGGCGGAGACCCTGTATCATTTACTTTGTTTTTAACTATTTTCGGGTTTGGAATAATCAACTGCTTTGTTTATCGAATAATGAGAAAAGAGAAGAAATTAGCTTAAAGAGCATGGGGTTAAAAGAACAGCCATGCTTTTTTGTGAGTAAATATCCTCATGAAATCTTTCTTAAAATAATACGTATATCAAATAAAGATGAAAAGGAGGTGTAGTATTGGAAACTAATGTTCAAACAACTCAAAATATTAATATAGTCACGAAAAAAGAAATGAATATAAGAAGATTATTGAACGGAATAGGTGTATTTATTTTTGCTGGTTTATTTTTATCAATTGTAACAATCCCTATTTCTATCAATGGTCAGCTGGAGTTTTTTATAAATGAAGAATTAAAAATGGACGGAAAACACCTCAAGGAATTTTCAATTTTTACTACTTTAAGTGCTATTATCTATTTTATTTTAGTGAATATTTATTTTATAGGACGAACTTGGAGAAAGGTATTCTTTACAGCTCTTTTCCTTATACTTTGTTTTAGTTTATTTATGGTGATTTATCTTATAAATTACCCAACTGCTAAATTAGGAAATTAAATCATCAAGATTTAGGTATTTTTTCTAAAAAAGAATCGATATAAAAAGGATATCTCTATTGTTAGAAGAATAAATAATAATGATTAATAAATTGGATATTTTATACAATGGAGGGGATAGGGATGTCACTAAATGTTCAAAACGTTGATTTACAAAAGGCTGATATTTCGGGTTCAAAGTGGCAGGAGGTTAATGCTCAAGAACTAGTAATTGAAAATACTTGTTTAGCAAAATCCAAGGTTCATAATGTCAATATGAGTAGTATGGCTTTTAATGATGTGAATATGGAGGAAGTTGGTATCTCTAATGCGAATTTATCTAAAGTGAAAATTCAACATGCTAATCTCAGCCATGCGGTTGTGGACCATGTTCATTTATTTGGTACAGAGTTTCGCAATGTAGTCCTACCTGTAGAAGGTGATGGGAATTTTGATTTGAATAGTATATATAAACCAATCCATTTTCAGAATTGTGATCTTAGAAACATGCAGGTGAAAAATTCTAATTTATCTAATATGGAAATTACGGATTGTGATATTACAGGATTAAAAATTAACGGGATCTTAATTGAAGAACTAATCAAGAACGAGCGAGACTAAGGTTAAAGTACAGTCAACTTAAAGGGCGGGATTAATCTTACAACAAAGGCACATTTCTGGGATAAGAGGTGTGTCTTTTTCCGGAAAGGAGGAAGACTTAATTACTCTCTTAAAATTGGAACGATTCTTATCGGCTATCTATTAGTAAAAAGTGAGTATGCCAAATATTCAGGTGAAGAAAAAGAACGAGTAAGGGAAGAATTTAAGAATCCCTTACCATTATTTATGGGGAGTTTCGTATATATTGGATATATCCTGTTACCTTTATCCCTTATCTTAGAATCTAATTTATTAAGCAATGTAGGGTTTATCATAGCAGGTGGTTTAGGAGTTATGTATAATGCAAAAGAAATAGGGAGTACAGATAGGAAGAGAGGGTTTATTGTTAATCTCTTGTGGGTCTGTACTGTTTTTGATAGCAAGTGAAAGCTAACTGGTAAATATAATGCTACTTGTTTTCCATAATCGGGGATTCTAATGATTTTATTAACATGGTTATTTTACTTCCCTTAAGCCTTTCCCATCAAGAATATCTTGAATCCCTTCTTCACAAACTCCATAGGATCTCCAAAAGCATGACTGACAAACAATTTGAATATCTGCAGGAACGATGTTCTCGCTTATGATTGATTCAATGTCCTCCCAATTCAGAATTTGTCCGATTTTGAGCCCTAATTTTTCTAATATAGCAGCATCCCTTTCGTAAATATGTTGGTCTTGACAATGGTACTTCCCTGAATTTGGGTATTTTTCACACAAGTGATCAGGACCTAAAATAAGCTGAATCCTCGTCTTGGGATTATCTCTTAAGGTTTGGTGCAAATATGTCATATTTTCTACATATTCTTGTGAATAACCCATGCCTCGATACCCCAAGAGACAAAAAATATGATGACCTCGTAGTTTATACATCGTTTCCTCCTTTAAAGGTGAAGAAATTTTAATGTTAACTTAAAATGTAATTTAGTTAACTTTTTGTAATTTTATCATAACTCACCTAATGAAGTAGGGATTTTTTACTTAAAGGTTGGATTTTTTGATTATCTTACTTAATAGGGAAAGGAAAGGGCATGAAAAATAGAATTAAATATATCCCATTCATCTTAATCATTTTAGTTTTTATAACAATATTGCTTTTATTAGAGAAGCAACAGTCATATTCAGAACCGAAGGAAGCACTATTGGCTACTGAAGATGACTTGTTGTTAATTCCAGCCTATTATATAGAAGATGAGGCTCTTTTCTTCTTTATCAAGAATAGAAACACTTTAGGTGCTTCGTTTGTTGATAAAGGATTCTTTGGCTGGAAAGCAGGAACATTGACTTGGAGTCCTATGGAAGATCATTATGATGAAAAGCTAAACGGATATCAAGGGCATGGTGGGAATTTAATATATGGAATAATTAAGGGTGGGGAAGAGGAAGGTTTTATTGTGAAAGTGAATGAAAACGAAGCTAACATTCTCAACCTGGCCATGCTTCCTGCCAAGGTAATTAACCAATACCAATTAGAAAATCTATATATTTGGTATTTTGAAAGTGATTCAGCCATTGAAGAGGGAGAAATTAAATTAATAAATAAAGAAACTAATCAGGAAATCGATGTTATTGAACTGTAAAATCATTAAATACAAAATAATGAAACTAGCCAACTTTATATGAATGGAAGTGGGAAATTGAAAAAACTAATGTTTTACCCTTTGTTAATGATATTAACTTTAGTTTTAATAAGCTGTGATGCATTTACTAAACAGGAACTTTCTATTGAGATGGTGGCTTTTAATAGTCTTACAGATGAGGAGAGAAAGTTAATTCCAGTAAGTCCAAAGGATTCAACTGTCGAGAAAGTAACTGTTAATGATGAAATAGGATCTTTTATTAGTAGTGACTATGATAAAGATCAAGTTTATTCTATTACATTTAACAATACCGAGTCGGATTCTTCTGGAAATCTTACCGTTTTAATAGACTTGGATAAAGTAACAATAGTTGGAAAAGGATTTAAGAACAAATAAATGATATCTAACTTGTGGAATTATAATTATTAGTATATAAAAAATGTCCTTCCAAATTAAATTGAAGGACATTAGACTATTTTGTGTTGCTAATTATGTTATTTTGTATTTGTAAATCCACCATCAATGCGAATAACTTCACCATTAATATATTGTGCTTTAGAAATTAATAAGAATGTTACTAGTTCTGCAACTTCTTCTGGTGTACCTAAGCGTTTTTGCGGAATGCCGCTTGTTGCATTTTCCTTCATTTTTGGGTTTGCTTCGTAGAATTCTTTTACCATTGGTGTTTCAGTAGGACCTGGTGCTATAGCATTTACACGTAAACCATCCTTTGCGTATTCAGCAACCATACTCTTTGTTAAACCAACAATACCGTATTTTGTTGCGGAGTAGGTTACTACTGAGTCTTGACCAATGACACCTGCACTTGAAGAGGTGTTTACAATCGAACCTCCTCCATTCTTTATCATTACTTGTGCTACATAATGTACACCGTATAATGCTCCCAATAGATTGATTCCAACGATTTTATCAATTTCTTCAACTGTTGTATCAAGGAAGAATTTTCCGCTACCAGAGATTCCTGCATTGTTAAAGAAATAATCAATTGTGCCAAAGTGTTCTACCGTTTGATCCACATAACTTTTCACTTCTTCACTTTTCGAAACATCGGCCTTGATGAAAATAGAATCAACATTTAATTTTTTCACCATTTGTACCGTTTCGTTTCCACCTTTTTCGTTTACATCTACTACAGCAATGTTAATTCCTTCTTGTGCTAATCGTAGGGCTGTAGCTTGTCCTAATCCACTACCGCCTCCAGTAATTATGGCAACCTTACTCATATATGTAACCTCCAAATATTTATCAGTTATTTTTTTAATTAATGACATGACTTTTCATGTATTCTTTTAGCTGACTTGATGATTCTGTAAGCTTTTCGATTTCTAACATAAACTCTGAAACAAGTTTAGCCTCTTCTTGTGATGATTGTGCAATCTCGTTGAAATCTTCTTGCATTTTTGCAATGGAATTCTTAATTGCAGAAAGTGTTTCTTCAATACGTACTGTTGCATTTTTTGAATCAATAGATAATTTTCTAACCTCACTTGCTACAACACCAAATCCCGCACCAGCACTTCCTACCCGTGCAGCTTCAATTGCAGCATTCAAACCAAGTAAATTGGTTTGATCACTAATTCCCTTTATCGTTCTTGTTACTTCTGTAATATTTGAAGAATATTCAACAGTTGTTTTTGTATTTTCGGAGATTTGCTCTGTTGTAGCAGACAACTGCTCTGAATGTGATGCAATATGTTGGACCTTAGCGAGCAAGGATTCGGCAATATTGTCCATTGAGTTAATTATAGTAGAAAACATTTCTTGTTTCTTTGTGCTTACTGCAGCATTTACCGCAGCCACTATCTTTCCTTGTTCATTTTTAATAGGAAATGAAATGCTATCAAATGGTACTCCAAACTCTTCCTCTGGAACCTTGACAACTGTAGTTCCTGTTTTATTAACCATGGCAAAATCTAAATATGCATCTGGTAATGGATCACCTGGGTTATGGTTAAAATTTAAATCTACACTTGGAGAATAATATAAATATTTTTCGTGATCAAATACAGTAATCATCGTCTCCTCTCTTAAGATCTCTTTAAAGTAAGGGATGGACATAATGAAAGCTTCTACCTTATCCAATGAATTTACACTCCTTATTATATCTTTATTGCTATTTTTATATCGGCATAATAAAAAAAATATTAATATGTTTCTCATATACAGAAATGCGATTAAATTCAGTAAATTAAAAATAGAAGAATCGTTTTCGATTCTTCCATGATGAACCTATTTTATATGAATCGTTATTGGCTTCATTTCTTCTAACTCGACTCCTTTTCCGGATCCTTGTGAATAATAGACCCTAGGAGTTAATGTTAATGAACTAGCATCCGGGTGAATGGAGTAAATGGTTGCTTCGCTTTTTTGTGATGCTCCATTATCATGACTAATTCCGCCATTTCCGTTCACTTCATATATGTTCCCTAGATTGTCCTTTACTACCATTATTTCAATTAAGACAAATGGCCATTCCTTTAAAACATGTTTATCTACAGAGAATTCATAATGGAGAACAGATGCCATTTCTGAATGTTCGAGAGACTTTAGGACAAATGTTAAACCTTCTTGTTCTCTCGTTTCGTTTAGTAATTGAGTAGTTGTAGGTAGTTGAGAAAGGGTAAATTCAAATGTCCAATCCCCCCCATACTGTTTGTTTTCTTCGATGTTTTTAAAGACTTTAGGTTGCCATTTGACCATAATTGCTTCAGGACTTTTCCCTTGAAAGTGAGGAGTTACTTTTTCAACCCCCACATATGTTGTAACATTAGTTTTTTCAATGAAGCCTGTACCGCCAATTGCGTTGGCATGTTGAACGTCAATATAGCCTTCTGATATTGGCTGATCACCGAGGTTCTCTTTAGTTTGAATGGCATAGGTAATCATCACGTTTGTTCCATCATAAACGGCATTTTCAATCATAACGTCAATTCCATTGCTTGATTGGACTTGATTGACGACCGTTGCAAGGTCCACATATTTATTTGGAAGAGTATCTTTCTCAAAGTACGACAAAATACTTTGTATAAAGGGAAGTTGATTTGCTAAAGCAGGAGCTGTCATGATACTACCAGTTATAACAGTTACACCAATTAGTGCCGCAGCAGTTAAAGTATGCAAATAAGTTCGTTTCTTTCCATTTGTTTTCGATAATACATGTTGTTTGATTTCCAGTTTCCTTTCTTTTGATATGTGCTTCGGTTCAATATTATCAATGTCTATATTAAGCAAATCTTGATAATCATTACTCATAAAAATCGCTCCTTTAGTTGTTTATTTTTGGCTAATTTCTTCTTCCCGCGATATAACCGATTGTCTATTGCAGAAACTGAGAGTTCGAGAGAATCTGCTATTTCTGCATTTGTTAAATGGAGAAAATACTTCATGATAAAAATATCCCGATCTGTTTCTGGTAAAGTACTGAGTGCTAGTAGGAGTGTGTTTTTTTCTTCTATTTTAATAATCTGGATTTGTACATCATCATCGTATGGATGTTTACTAAATTCTTCTTCACTTTGCTCACGGCTCTGTAATTTCTCAATTTGACGGAATCGATCAATTGCCTTGTATTTTGTCACCATCGCGATCCATTTCTTAAATTCACCTTCTGTTCCTTTAAACTGATGAGCATTTTGCCAAACCGATAAAAATACATCATTCACACATTCATTCACCGTTTCACTACTCACCCGATGTAATATTTTATAGCTGATTGCATGAACAAGACCTGAGTACTCGTTAATGATATATTCAAGCGCATCTTCATGTTGTTTCTTTAAACGTTTAATAAAATTAGTAGCATTACATGTCATCTGGGATTCTCCTTATTTTTTTGAAAAAGCTTTTTCATCATTTATATCGAATGTAAAAAGAGAAAACTCTCACATTTTCTAAATTTTATTGAAAATCCATTCATAAGATCAGGTAAGCTTGAGATAAGTAGAAATCAATCATGGTAGATGGGGATTTTAATGAAAATTGGAGGAGGGTAATGTGCTTTGTCTCATTATAACAACATAAAGGAGGTCAAGTTGTAAAAAACGAAATACATATCAGAAATAAATAAAAGTGAGGGTAATAGAATGAGTAATTGGTTATATGGATTATATTTTTTAATATTAGAGGTTGTAGCTTTTTTCACTAGGGAGATTGTTCCCCTTGTGATGCTTGGATTTATTTTGCTTAGCCTAATCAATATAAATGCAACTCTTAAGAAAATATATAAATAAAATAGTAAAGAATAATAGAGGGAAAACGATTGAACTTCGATATAGTGTATAAAAGAAGTTCTATATGGAAGAAGTGAAAAATTCTCAAAATTTGTAGAGAAATTCTTCTTCCTTCTTTATACTTTAAAGAGAATAATTATAACGCTTTCATGGGTGATGTTAAATGGATGCTGTGACAATTGGGATCAATGGTTGTATTTACTTTGTAACAATGGTTAACGGTGATGTCGATGGTTTACAGGACCATGATGAGGTAGAACAGCTATTATCAAAAACAGTGAAGATA
>DASQMK010000153.1:0-12586 GCA_035645575.1 Metabacillus sp. | reverse complement strand
ACATACCAGAAATCATTGTCGTTAATGCTGGAGACAATCAATTCCTTGAAGGTGGTTCTCTAGTCATGGGGAAAGATGATGTCTATGAAGTTTATAAGGCTGCTCCTAACACAAAAATTATTGCTGTCCACATGGAAGCAGTAAACCACTGGGGATTATCTAGAGAAGAATTAAAAAGCTTTGCAAATGAAAAAGGTATCACGTCTAATGTATTAGTACCAGATGACGGTGAATCTTACACATTTTAGATAAAAGCTGACAAATCCTTATGAAGGACATAACTCAATACCCCTTATACTCAAATGTCCTTCACCCCTTTGGTGAAGGACA
Source organism: Metabacillus sp. (assembly GCA_035645575.1). Lineage (GTDB taxonomy): Bacteria > Bacillota > Bacilli > Bacillales > Bacillaceae > Metabacillus. Next base: position 12,256 of record DASQMK010000153.1, on the reverse strand, counting down.
TACCATAACAAGCACTACTTCACTTTCTTCCGATAAGTAGAGGGTGATGCACCAACATATTTTTTAAATTTATTATGAAAATAGTCGACATTTGTGAAGCCAACTTGTTCAGCTACTTGGTATACTTTTAATCCTTTGTTAAGCAGTATTTTTGCATTTTCGATGCGGACTTTATCGAGGTAGGTATTAAAGTATTCGCCAGTATAATTTTTAAATATTTTCCCCAAGTAAGCGCTATTATAATTAAAAATTTCCGCTAGCATTTCAAGCTTTAGATGTTTATGGTAGTTTCTCAATATGAAGTCCTCTAGCCTTTTCATTTGGTCGTGCTGGTCTCCATATTCTAAACTACTCATAATTTTTGTGAAAAGCTTTTCAATATATTTAATAAGTTGAGGCAAATTTGATTGTTTATAAATGTCCATCATACCTTCTGAAACTTCTGACAAAACAAATTGTATTTCTGGTTTTTCTGCGGAGCATTTATTCAATACAGTCGAAATCATTCGGAAGTAATACCTTTTTATTTCGTCTTCCGTACATCCTTCATTAACTAGTAATTGAGCCATTTCTATTAAACGTTCTTCGATGCCTTTATGACTGGCGATGTCAATGGCAAAGTATATTTTTTCAGCATAAGAGTCTAGCAAAGATTCATAGACTTCCTTACTTTCCATCCTCACCTGTTGTCTAGCTATAAATGGCTTAGAGTCCTTACTCAAGAAGCATTTTTCCTCATAATAGAAATGATTTTCAAGTAACCCCTTTGCATACCTATAAGCTGTTGGTAATTCCTCTATATTAGAAACGACTTCACTCATACTAATAATCGGGTCATAGACATGGACGATCTTTTTAATCGTTTCAAAAAGATATTGATAGGATTCCTGTGTTTTTGGTATATCCTTTACGATCATACCGATGGTTGAGTCATTGATAAAAAGAGCAGCTCTATCCGGTTCAAATGATTGCGCGAGAGCCTGTTTAATTTCTTCTATATCTATGTTATTGCTAGATAAGAATTTTAATAGAATGATTTGATATTCCTTTGATGTTAGCTGCCATTGATCCAATTCTTCATATTCATATACAGAGCTTTCTTCATGTAGGAGTGACAAAATAAATTTATTTTTAAGGAGAGTATGATTACTTATTTTAAGCTGGTTGAGTGATTGTTGTTGATCTAATTTCTTTTTTAGTTTCTCTAAATATTCGACTAGCTCATCCTCATCAACCGGTTTTAATAAATAGCCTGTCACTCTGGCACTTATCGCCTTTTTTGCATATTCAAAATCTGCGTAACCGCTTAAAATAATAAAATGAACATCTTTATCTGTTTGACGGATTGTTTCAATAAATGTAATCCCATTCATTTCCGGCATCCGAATATCAACTATAATGAGGTCAAAATGATGATTATGATACTTTTCTAGGGCTTCTTTCCCGTTGGAAGCAGAATCAATTACGTTGAAACCATAACTTGTCCAAGGAATTAATGTTGTTAACCCTTCTCTAATCATCGGTTCATCGTCAACAATTAACACATTATACATGATGATCCCCCCTTATATCGATGACAAAGCATATCTTCGTTCCCTTTGATGGATTACTCTCTATCTGAAGGCCACTTTGCTCTCCAAACGTTAAAATTAGCCTTTGATGAACATTAAGTAGTCCGATTCGATTCTCTCGATTATCATCAACCTTTTTTAAAGTCTCCTTAATTAAATAAAGCTTTTCCTCACTCATGCCTACACCATTATCGAGGACACAAACATATAAAAAATAATCTTTGATTTTTGTTTCAACCATCACTTTTCCGTCTTTCTCTTTGTTTTCTAGACCATGGATGACAGCATTTTCGACTAATGGTTGAATAATGAGTGGATTAATGTATATATTTTCTGATTCAGGATCGATCTTTAATTGATAATCCAACCTGTCGCCGTAACGGAACTTTTGAATATCTAAATAACATTTTATTAGTTCAATTTCACTTTTTAACTGAATCATTTCTCCGGTGACAGAAATGCTTTTTCTCATTAACTTACCTAATATCTTTACAACACTCGCAATCTCTTTTTCTCCTTTAATATGAGCCTTCATTCGAATGGACTCTAATGCATTAAATAAAAAATGCGGGTTGATTTGACTAGCCATCATTTTCAGCTTAATTTCTTGCTGGCGTTTTTCTAATATATTTTTTTCAATATGAACCTTTTCAACCTCTTCTATTAATTCTTTAATATTGGTGACCATTTTATTAATTTGATCTGATAAAAGACCGATTTCATCTGAACCTTGTACATGAATGGTTGCATCTAAGTTTCCTTCGCCAACCTTTTTTATCTGTTTATTTAGTGAGATGATCCGGTTTGATAAAATCTTCGTAAAAAAGGTAATTAATAATAACGCAACAATTAAGCTGACTCCCATCACCAAAAGACCATGCTTCACAAACCGGTTTGCATCAGCCATAATGACTTTGTTTGGGATAGCAGAAACAAACTTTAATTCATTCTGACTATCATCTGTAAGCAAGGTATCGATTAAAACTTCTGAGTCCTCACCATCTACTTTTCCGTTATAAGAACCTGTTGTTCCATTAAAGGGGATTTCACTTTCGACAATGCTTGCAAGCTTCCTGCCAATATACTCTTTACGATTGGAAACAACAATATAATTGTTATCATCCACAACCATAATTGGTGATTGTTCCTGACTTAATATTTCATATAGATAGTCATTACTTATATTAATCGCCAGGATTGCGTTTGTTTTGTAATTGGAATACTTAATGTTACGCACTAAGCTTAAGTATTTTTTATTATTCCGTGTTTCATCTGAAATATAGAACCAACCAATTAATCCATTCGCTTCTTCAGCAGAACGGTACCAAAATGGCTTAGTGTCATCAGGTGATTGAGGGATGAACTCCCAGTTATTAAGCATCGTTGTATTTTTCGTATATAACCTTATGTTTGTTATTTCTTTAAATGTTTCCTTATATTCTGCAAACCTAGTGTATGACTGATAGGCGCTGAATACTTCCTGTGTTGTTTGATACGGTGTATTGACAATTCTTTTTAACTGATGATCCAGTGTTAAATTATCTGATACATAAATTGCCTTTTCCAATGCTTCTGCTGTACGTTTTTTTACACGTTCAACATTAGCAGCAGACTGTTCTTTTGCATCCTCAAGTGCTGTTGATCTTAGCTCATGTGTTAAAAAGATTCCAACCATTAATAGCGGGATCATGACAGCAACCATAAAGGAAACAACCATTTTTGATTGAATTTTCATATCGTTAAACAAGTGAATAAGGGATCTCATGAGTACACCAGCCAATGATTGATTTTCAGAAAAATTTTATATAAATTTTATTGTATGCGCAAACATTTTGTTGTGCAATAACATCTTTCTACCATCTGGATGAAAGACCTTTGCAAAAGATCTTTCATCCGCATCTGCCTTTATTTTTTCTCTATAATGGCTACTCCGTGTGCTGGCATTTCTACTAATTCATTTACTTGCTCTTTTGTTAACAGGTTATAGCCGGATACATGAGATAGCTGAACTTGAACAGCTTCTTTCGTATGATTTAGGACAAAAAGATAATGTTTGCCTTCTTTGATACGTTCCGTAATCTCCACTCCTGCTGGTACTGTGAATTCAGTTTGGAATCCTTTTTCTTCAGCTATATGACCAATTAAATCTTGTAAAAATTCAGCATCCGCACTTGAAGCGACATACCATGCCTGCCCTTTTCCAAATGTATTTCTTGTTAGTACTGGCATTCCTTTATAAAAATCTTCGCCATATGTTGCGAGCACTTCTGCTCCTTCTGAATGAATGAGATCAAACAGTAGATTACAGATGTATTCTCCTTTTAAGTTCCCTAGCTCTTTTTCCATCACGATTTTATTTGTATGTTCTGGGGCAAGCGCATCAATTTCTTCTGACCAAATACCTAAAACATGACGTAGTTCTCCTGGGTATCCTCCTAGTGTAACAAGATCATGTTCATCTACAATTCCGCTGAAGAACGTTGTAAGGAAGGTGCCGCCATTTTCTACATAGTTTTCTATTTTCTCAGCATAGCCTTGTTTCATCATATAAAGAACAGGGGCAATAACAAGGTCATATGCTGATAAATCTGTATCAACACTAATCATATCAACTTGAATGTTTTGGTTAAATAATGCTTGATAGTATTTGTGAACCTCATCTACATATTTTAACGAAACAGAAGGACCGCTTGAGAATTCTGTTGCCCACCAATTATCCCAATCAAATACGATAGCAACTCTTGATTTCACACGGGAATTTAATAATGTATCTGAAAGCTCAACAAGCTCCTCTCCCAGCTCAGCCACTTCCCGGAATACTCTTGTCTGTTCATGGCCTACATGTTCAATAACAGCTCCATGAAATTTCTCACAGGCACCTTGTGAACGTCTCATTTGAAAAAACAATACCGTGTCTGAACCATGTGCAATGGCTTGATAACTCCACAGGCGCATTACACCAGGACGTTTCAATGCATTGTATGCTTGCCAGTTTTGTTGGCTCGGCGTTTGTTCCATCAGCATGAAAGGCTCTCCATCTTTTAATCCTCTCATTAAATCATGGCTCATCGCCGTGTAGCTGATCGGTGTATCAATTCCTGGATAATTGTCCCATGCAATGACATCCATGTATTTTGCCCATTTTTGATAATCTAAAGGTTTGTACGCTCCCATAATATTCGTTGTAACAACAGAATCAGGCATTACCTTCTTAATGATTTCATATTCGATTTTATGGCATTCTAGCATACTATCAGAATTAAAACGAGCATAATCGAGTGAAATCCCTTGGAACATTGTTTGCCTCTCACCGAAATGTTCACTTAATAGATTCGGTACGACGATTTCGTCCCAATCATAAAACGTATGTCCCCAGAATCTCGTATTCCACACTTTATTTAACTTCTCTAGTGTTTCATATTTCTTTTTCAGCCACACACGGAATTCCTTTTCGCAGTTGTCACAATAGCACGCACCACCCCATTCATTTGAAATATTCCATAATAAAACAGCCGGATGCTCCTTATATCGATCAACTAATTTCTCTACAAATAAGGATGCATATTTTCGATAATTAGGGCTGTTTGGACATGAGTTATGTCTGCCTCCGAACTTTCTCCTTTTTCCATCAAACTCAGTTCGCAGAATATCTGGATATTTCTTTGCCATCCACGCAGGGTGTGCCGCTGTCCCTGTTCCAATCCCTACTTTGATCTCATTTTGATAAAGAGTATCTATTACTTCATCGAGCCATGCAAAATCATATGTGACCTCATCCTTTTGACTTGTAGCCCAAGCGAAAATATTCACACGCACAAAATCGATGTTTGCTTTTTTAAACAGCCGCATATCTTCTAGCATTGTTTCACGATCATATTGTTCGGGGTTATAATCTCCACCATAAATCATTTTTGGTATTTTTATACTAATCATAGTTTTTCTCCTCTCTTACATTTCGTTTAATAAGGACTCTTTCATTCTCATTCATGGAGATGGCTTCTATATTCGATAGGAGTATTCCATTTTCTTTTTCTATTAGCAGAGATTGATTTTTATATGAAACTTGTAAACTGCTTTCGACCGTTGCTTGGATTTCAGCCTGCTTTATTTGTCCTTTTTCCCACTCGATATTTACGATAAATCCTCCTCTCGCTCTAATCCCTCTTATATAGCCATTTGGCCAAGCTTGCGGAAGCGCTGGGAGTAACTCCAGTTTTCCTAAATGACTTTGAAGCAGCATTTCAACGATACCTGCCGCTCCACCAAAGTTACCATCGATTTGAAATGGAGGGTGATCATCAAAAAGGTTAGGATGTGTGGATCGAGCTAACAAGGTTTGAACATAGGAATGGGCTTTTTCGTGATCGTGAAGTCTTGCGAATAAGTTAATGAGCCAAGCGCAGCTCCATCCAGTATGACCGCCGCCATTTTCAATCCTATACTCTAGTGTTTTTCTCGCAGCATCAACAAGTTCAGGTGTCTCCATTTTATTGATTTGATTACCAGGGTATAGCCCATACAAATGTGAGACATGTCGATGGCCAGGCTCATACTCTGGAAAATCTTTATACCATTCTTGTAATCTACCATCCTTATTCACTTGAAATGGTATAAGTCGTTTTATTGCATTCTTTAGTTCGTTTCTAAAATTTTCATCAAGGTTCAATATCTGGCTTGCTTCAATGCAATTTGTGAATAATTCTCTTATTAAAGACATGTCCATTGTGGAAGCAATTGAAATGCTGCAGGGTTCCCCTCTTTCCGTTAAAAACTTATTTTCCGGTGATGTTGAAGGATTTGTGACCAAATATCCACCAGGACTCTCGATCAACCAATCTAAACAAAACTCTGCTGCACCTTTCATGAGCGGATACGCTGTTTCTTTTAAAAATTGTTTGTTTAAGGAATAGAGATAATGTTCCCATAAATGGCTTGTTAACCATGCTCCAGCCATTGGCCAAAATGCCCATGAAGCTTGACCGGACGACGGGGTACTCATCCGCCACAAATCTACATTATGATGAACCACCCACCCTCTGGCACCATACAAGGATGAGGCTGTTTTTACTCCAGAAATACTCAAATCTTCAATCATTAAAAAGAGAGGTTCATGGCATTCACTTAGGTTGCAGCTTTCGGCTAACCAGTAATTCATCTCAGTATTAATGTTTGTTGTATAATCACTGTTCCATGGCGGCTGAATAAATGGATTCCATATCCCTTGCAGATTGGCAGGCTGTGTTCCAGGTCGTGAGCTTGTAATAAGCAAATATCTGCCATATTGAAAATACAATGCTTCAAGCTCTGGATCGTTCTTTTCCATTTTATACTTCGCTAAACGTTCGTCAGTTGGCAGGTTACGATACTTAGCGTTTCCAAGCTTGAGATCGACCCGGTTAAAAAGTGATCGATGGTCGTGGATATGAGCTTCTTTTAAGGCTTCAAATGGAATCTGAGCGGCTTGATCAATCCATTTACTGCATGTTGAATCCATAGTCTCATCAGGTTCTTGATTAAACTTTGTAAAATTAGTTTTGGCGGTCAGTAGTAATGTCACAGAATGTGTGTTTGAAATCTCAAGTTTTCCATCCTTAAGCTTGATTGTTCCTCCATTCGCAATTGCTTGAAGATGAATTTGAAATTGCAATCCACGTGTTTCATCATACTCAATGATTTCAGGGACTTTGACTGAGATCGGACTACGTCCATGAACAGCCAGTTGATTGCGGCCTACTTCTTCGACTGTATGACGTAATAATGAGTGGATAGATGTCGTGATATGAATAGGCTGGTGATTTGATTTAATTCGAACGGCAAGGACTTGATTTGGCACACTAGTAAATGTTTCTCTTGTGAAAGTGGTGTTACCTATCTTGTACTCGGTTGTTGCCACTCCTGTCTCTAAATCTAGTTCTCTTTCATAGCTTGAAGGCTCTCCTTCAAAGTGATGTTCAATATAGAGGTCCCCAAGTGGCTGATAGGCCTCCGTGTCCTCTCCAACCATGTTGTTTTCAATGATCTTTTCAGCTTCAGCATATTTCCCTTCAAAAATAAGATTCCGAACTGTTTGCAAGTAATGAAGTGCTTCTTTGTTGGTTTTGTCTCTAGGAGCACCTGACCATAGGGTGTCTTCGTTTAATTGAATTTGTTCTTTTTGGATACCTCCGAATATCATACCGCCTAAACGGCCATTTCCTATTGGCAATGCCTCTTCCCATTTGTTTGCAGGTTGTTTATACCATAATCTCATCGGGTTATTGTTTTGCATGTTTTCACTCCTGTCGATTAAACGGTAACAAGCGCATGGAAATCTATGCGCTTGTTGGTACTTTCTTTAGACTAATTCCCCATAATTTGTTGGCTTTCAAATTAGTATTGTGTTGGTTGATTTCCGCTACAGGATGCTCGCTTTCCGTGGGGCGGGCGGTGAGCATCCTCTACGCTTTGCGTCTGTGGGGTCTCACCTGTCCCGCTGCTCCCGTGTCTTGCTCCAGCGCCTAGCCCCTCCGAGGTCATAAGCCACTCTTGAATTGAAGACAAAAAACGTCTTCTATTCAAGAGCGTCTTATTTGCCCTAGGCTAAACAGGCGCTTCCGCATTTCTGAGCAGGAGTCTCGCACCTTCCGCTCCAATCAACCTAAACAGTTTTGTTTAAGAATCTTTTATCTTTAAAACTAGGCAATAAAACGAAAGTGGCTGATAGAAAGTGAGTCTTTGAAAACGAAGTAGATTTCTTCATTTTCAATTAATTTCTCTGTAACAATCGCACAGGTTATCGTAGACCATGTTTCTGTTGATGAATAGGCTTTCAAAGTTCCGATTAGGTCACCGTCTGGACTGCCGAGACGGATTTCGATGTCAGATGGATTTTTAACATGCGCCTCTATGGATTGAACACCTTGGCTTAGATTCACATCAGAAAATTTGATCCAAGAGCCTTCTTTTTTTGCATAAACAGAATGTTTCCCATTTTCTCCTTCATCAATTAACACATCATGGTAATCATCGTAATTTTCCGCCCGCGTTACTTCGTATAAATTACGGGGAGGGATGACTTCACCTTGAACGAGTATGTCCTCTGTAAGCTTGATATTTGATGAGGATTGACCAACCATCAGTGCATATGCTCCTGTTTCAACTGTATATTTATCTCTTGTCACATCCCAAACTGCTAATTGTTGTGCTAGAACTTGAAACTGTATTTCTTTTGTTTCTCCAGCTCTAATATATGTTCTCTTAAAACCTATTAATTGTTTCAGCGGTCTTTTATATCGAGATTGCTTTGCATGAACGTATAACTGGACTACTTCATCTCCAGGCAAATCACTTATATTTTTCACCTTAACAGATACCGTTACTTCTCCGTTTGCTTCAATTTCTTTTGAGCTAAGCTTTACCTCACGATAGTCAAACTCGCTATACGATTTTCCATGGCCAAATGGGTATAAAGCTTCTCCATCAAAATATTGATATGTCCGCTTTCCTTTAATAATGTCGTAATCCAGTAAATCAGGCAGTTGCTCAACAGAACGGTACCACGTCATGCTTAATCGACCTGCTGGATTGTAGTCCCCAAATAAGACATCGCTAATCGCATTTCCAAGCTCTTGACCTGCATGGGATGTGTAAAGGACGGCTGGAATGTTCTCCTCGACCCAATTAATCGCAAACGGATAGCTTCCCACTACAACAACAATCGTATTTGGATTTACGTTATACACTTCTTTAATCAATCTTTCTTGTGATTCAGCTAGCGTAATATCAGGACGATCAATCTCTTCTTTACCGTTGATAACCGGATTATTTCCAACAAAAACAATCGCTACTTCCGAATTTTTGGCCGCTTCTACAGCTTCTATTAACCCATATTCAAGAACTTCCTTTGTAAAAGAAGTACTTTCAGACACATCCTTTGAATCCGCTACCAACACTTTATTCTCATCACCTAGTTTAATGGCTTGGTGATTCCATGTTGTTAGTTTTAGATCATTGTTTTCCCCTGGTAGCAGATGAAAAGCTTCTTTCACAAACCATCCGTACACTTCATCCGCTGAAGCTGAAACATGAACATCATCTTCTGTTGTTAAATACTTCCCATTATCTAAGCTTCTTAACGTGTAGTTATCCCAGCCCCAATCGGATAATTCAAATTTTGCTGCCTCATCCTTAATACTTTTATCTGCTACTAAAGAATCGTCTGATTTGTTGCTATATCCGATGTATTGTTCGTTGGATTTGAAAATGACCTTATCATTCCCACTATGAAATGAAACTTTCTTTTCTTGTAATTTCTTTTTTATGCCTTCATAAGGAGTAACCTGGTACGGATGGTTCCCTGAATACCAATCACGATAAACGATATCACCTAATGGTCCAATAACCGCTACGTTACTTAATTTTTCTTTATTTAATGGCAACGTGTTGTTTTCATTTTTGAGCAACACAATCGATTCTTTTGCAGCTCTAGCTGATAACTCACTATGTTTTGGATCACAAATGACAGACTCATGTATGCTTGCATATGGATTGCTTTCTTCAGGATCAAATTCACCAAGAAGAAAACGGACTCTGAACGTATTACGCAAAGCATGCTCCAAATCATTTTCCGTCACCAGATTTCTCTGCAGTGCTTCACGAATTGCTTTTGTTATAGTGCTAAAATCATCTGTCATACTATCGATTCCGTTTTTAATCGCATGTGCTACTGAGTCAGCGTGGTTGTCATAATATCCATGGTCATTTACAACCCCTAATAAATCGGCTGCATCACTGACAATAAACCCATTCATCCCCCATTTTTCCTTCACAATATCTTTTACATATGGGTGAAGAAGTGCAGGAGTTCCATTTATTGAATTGTAGGCCGTCATCATGGAATAGGCTCCACCTTCTTTAAATGGCAGTTCAAATGGCTTTAAATAGTATTCATGCATATTTCTTGGATCAATACTTGCTGAGCATTTCCCTCTATCTATTTCATTGTTATTAGCTAGAAAATGCTTAAGAGTTGCAACAGCTTTAAAGAAAAAAGGATGATCACCCTGAATGCCTTTTACAATCTCTGCTGATAGTTTTCCGGTTAGATAAGGATCTTCACCATATGCTTCTTCTGTTCTTCCCCAACGAGGATCTCTTTCCATATCAACCGTTGGAGCCCATAATGTTAATCCATTTACCTCTGGATCTTTTTTATGAAAAGCACGCGCCTCTGTTCCAATCACATCACCTATTTCCTTCATAAGCTCGGAATTCCAAGTACTAGATAATCCAATAGGCTGTGGAAAAGAAGTCGCCTCTCCTAACCATGCCATACCATGTGCTGCTTCTGTTCCCTGCTTATGTGCCCTAATCCCAAGTCTAGGAATAGCGGGCTGATACTGGCACATTAACTCTACTTTTTCATCTAATGTTAAACGAGAAACAAGGTCATTTACCCTTGTCTCTAGTGGTAGGTCTGTGTTTAAAAAGTGTAACTCTACTCCTCTTGTTTCTGTTTTTAGGCTGTCTACAGATTTCATTTTTAGCCCACCCCTTTATATTTATTTTATCACCCTTAAGAAAGCGGATACATGATTGTTATCTTTAAGATACCATTGAAATCCGCCGTACAAATACCCTAATTATTAGAGATAATATCCATGGTGATTTAGAGGTTTTTAGCAGGATGGGTGGAGAGGTTAAAGGAACAAAGAAAAAGGCACGAGGTTTCTCGTGCCTTATCGATTTAATATTTATATGATTGTCCACCATCGATTGGAATGACTGTGGCGTTAATAAAGTTGGCTTGATCGGATAGAAGGAATGCAACCAAGTAACCGACTTCTTCAGGTTTTCCAAAACGTTTCATTGGGTTTGGCTCAACAAATTGTTTTCCTACCTCTTCCCAGTTATCAGGATCGATTTGTTTTAATGAACCTTCAACCATTGGTGTCATGATCGCGCCTGGTGCAATCGCTTTAATACTGATTCCATATTGACCGTACTCTATTCCGGAATTCTTTGTTAGACCGACTACACCATGTTTACTAGCCGCATATCCAGATTGGTTTCCTACTCCACGGATACCACCGACAGAAGCCGTATTCACGATTGAACCAGAACCTTGTTCTTTCATTACTTTCAATACGTATTTCATCCCATAAAACACACCATTTAAGTTGATAGAGACTACTTTTTGGAATTCATCAATACCATAATCTTCTGTTAAATTTTGTTTTCCTTCAATTCCTGCATTATTGAAGAAGCTATCGATCTTACCAAATTTATTCACTGTTTCATTTACATAGTTTTCAACGGCTTTTTCGTCTGATACATCCGCGGTAATAAGCAACACTTCTGCACTTGGCGCAACTTCTAATACTTTGCTTTTTGTTTCTTCCAATGAAGCAGAGTTTACATCAACTAGTGAAAGTTTTGCTCCTTCTTTTGCAATTTGTAAAGCAGATGCTTGTCCTAAACCAGATCCTGCACCTGTAATAAGTACTACCTTTCCATCAAACCGATTATTCATTTGTTGTTCCTCCTTTGATTTATAGGAAAAGAAACTTAGTGCCCTTTAAGAATTATGTTCAATTTAGAAATCTATTATGAAAAAGATTACATAAGTGTTGGAGATGGTTAATTAGAGCCCCAGGATGATATCATCTTAAGTGAGGGCAGGCGGATAGCCTCCCCAGCGTAAACGC
>DASQMK010000152.1:0-4331 GCA_035645575.1 Metabacillus sp. | reverse complement strand
GAAGACGTTCTTTGTCTTCAATTCATTTGTGGCTTATGACCTCGAGGGGCTGGCGCTGGAGCTGGATGTCGCACGCTTATACACAGTACAAGGATTTTGTATTTTCATGCACCAAAAAAAAGAAGACCCAAATATTTCGCGGGTCTTCCTCCTAATTAAACATTTATTTAAATACTGGTTCCTTAAATTTCTCCAGTTTTTCAAGTGAGCTTTTATCAACATCGGCATGAAGGCTATTTCCGTGAGAATCCATAGTGACAACAGCAGTAAAGCCTTCAACTTTTAAGTGCCACATTGCTTCTGGAATCCCAAACTGCATAAGATCTACACCTTCTACAGATTTAATACAATCCGCATAATATTGTGCCGCACCGCCAATTGCATTTAAGTATACTCCACCATGCTCTTCTAGTGCTTTTAATGTTTTAGGCCCCATTCCACCTTTTCCAATTACTGCTCGAATCCCAAATCGCTTCATGATATCCCCTTGATATGGCTCCTCACGAATGCTTGTTGTAGGACCTGCTGCTTTTACATGGTAGTTGCCATCCTCATCTTTTAGCATAACCGGTCCACAGTGATAGATGATTTGGCCATTTAAATCAACTGGAGAATCATTTTCAGAAAGATACTTATGAATAGCATCACGGCCGGTGTACATCATTCCGTTAATACGAACAACATCTCCAACCTTTAACCCTCTTATTTTTTCTTCTGTAATTGGTGCTTCAAGAACCACTTCTCTTGTTTCAATTGCTTGTTCTTCTGTTGTAGCTACTTCATCCTGTGAGAAATCAATTTCCTCTCCATCCTGATATAGCCACTCATTAATAGAACCACTCTCCGGATTAATCAATACCCCTAAACGGCGATATGCCCAGCAATTGTAAGCAACAGATACAAAGAAGCTCGCTGGAATACGATTTATAACACCTACTTTACAACCAAGCAGCGTCGTTTCTCCTCCAAATCCCATTGTCCCAATTCCTAATTCATTTGCGTGTTCCATTACATACTCTTCAAGCTGACGTAATTCCTCACGCTCATTTACATCATCAACACGTCTAAAAAGTTGATCTTTTGCAAGCTCATAGCCGCTTGTCCGATCTCCTCCGATGCCTACTCCGATAAAGCCTGCACTACATCCTTGTCCCTGTGCTTGGTAAACTGAATGCATAATACATTTACGAATACCATCTAAGTCACGACCAGCCTTTCCTAAACCTTCAAGTTCGCATGGAAGACTGTATTGAATGTTTTTATTTTCACAGCCGCCGCCTTTTAGAATAAGACGAGCATCTATATAGTCTTTTTCCCATTGTTCAAATTTAATAACAGGTGTCCCTTCACCCAGGTTATCACCGCTATTATCACCTGTAATCGAATCAACAGAGTTAGGGCGAAGTTTCCCATCCTTTGTTGCCTGTTCAATTGCACGTTTAATGTCTTTTTTCATTTCTATTTGATTTGCACCAATAGGTACCTTTATTTTGAATGTTGGCAATCCAGTGTCTTGGCAAATAGGAGACACATTATCATCTGCCATTTTGATATTATTTGTAATTGTTGCTAATGACATCGCTGAACGTGTTCCAGCACTTTCCTTTAGCTTTGCTGCAGCGATTGCTCTTCTTACGTCTTTTGGCAAGTTGGTCGAAGTCTCTACAATTAATTGGTACATACTTTCATAAAAGTTTTTCATCTCGATTTCCCCCTCATGAACAAAAGCGCAAGCGCCTCAAACAGCCTCGGGCAAATAAGACACAAATGAATAGAAGACATTCTTTGTCTTCTATTCATTTGGAGCTTATGACCTCGAGGCAGTCTAAAATCGCGACTTCCTGTCGCAACGACTGCACTCGCACGTCCTGTGCTTCGAGGCTAGGCGCTGTAGCTGCATGTCAAAGCGCTTACCCCAGTTCATTTAAATAATTATTCTTAAGTGCTTAGGTCATAATCCTATTACTCTAGTCATTTAGTAAACTTTCAAGTTTTCCCACAATTTTTATTATACTCGTAAGACTACTTATTGAAAAGCCGAATCAAAGCGTTTTCAAACAAAGTGCCTATTTCACAACATATTAACTTGAATTAATACTATACTGTCTTACCGGAAGAAGTTTATAACAAATACCAATACAAAAAAGCCAACACAAATCGTGTCAGCTTACTCTTTCCAATCTTTTTTAAATTGATTTTGTTTCATCTCAAGATCGTCGAGCATTTGGATCAAACGATCAATATCCTCTACATCTGTAGATTCAGGATCCATTGAGTCTAATACTTCTAAAAACATATTTAGTCGATTTTTCAAATAAGATAATTGGGAATCCTTATCATGTACAGCGTTACCCATAATCTCTCCCCTTTCAAATAAGTGTATCGTAGACTATATTTCATCCTTTGACAAGTACCAGTTAATCATTCACAGGGTGTGTATTATGTTCGTTCATGTTAAAATGAAAGGTATGCTATTGGCTATATTCATCTTTTATAGCATGCTATTTTTACCCTTTAAAAAAGGAGCAACCAAATGAATGCACTAAAATCAGTAAAACCAATTACAACGTCATATGATCCATGGGAAGCATATTTAGATGTTAAGCAGTATGGCGAAATGACGTTAACAAATATAGAATTCACGACAACAACACTTTGTAATATGCGCTGTGAACATTGTGCTGTTGGCTATACATTACAACCAAAAGATCCACAAGCTCTTCCACTAGATCTTTTATTAAAGCGGTTAGACGAAGTGCCTACTCTTCGTTCCCTAAGTATTACAGGTGGAGAGCCGATGCTATCCTTAAAATCAGTTGAACAATATGTTGTTCCTCTATTAAAGTATGCCCACGAACGAGGGGTTCGTACACAAATAAATTCAAATTTAACCCTTGATTTAAAACGTTATGAAAAGATCATCCCTTACTTAGATGTCTTACATATATCACATAACTGGGGCACAATTGATGAATTTGTCGAGATTGGCTTTGCTGTTATGGATCGCAAACCAACCTATAAACAACGAGCAGCATTGTTTGAGCGAATGATCGAGAATAGCCGTGCTCTTGTAAAGGCCGGTGTTATCGTATCAGCAGAAACGATGCTCAATAAACGAACACTTCCATATATCGAAAAAATTCACAAGCAAGTAGTAGAAGAAATGCTATGTCAGCGTCATGAAATTCATCCAATGTATCCAAGTGATTTTGCAAGTTCATTAGAAACTTTATCTCTTCCTGAAATGCGCACAGCAATCCATCATTTACTTAATATTAGAGATGAAAATACTTGGATGTTATTCGGTACTTTACCATTCTACGCATGTAGCGAAAACACAGAGGATTTAGCTCTCATTAAGAAGCTACGCGAAAGTAAAAATGTTACTGTACGAAATGACCCAGATGGCCGCTCACGTTTAAATGTGAATATTTTTAATGGAGATATTATCGTCACAGACTTTGGCGATACACCAGCACTTGGAAATATTACCGAAAACACGCTTCAATCTGCGTATTCTAAATGGATGGATTCAAGTATAGCGAAATCACTAAACTGTCATTGTCCATCTGTTCAATGTCTAGGTCCGAATGTACTTGTAAAGAATAGTTATTATCGTGACGTAGACTTTACAAAACGAAAATCAAAGATTTAAGGTGACAATATGGATCAATTAAGGGAATTTACGCAATTAAAGGTATTTGACATTATACTTGTTGCTGCAGTTTTAATCATAAGTGTTATCGTTATTAATTTTATTGTTGGTAAATTTTTTAAGAAAACAAGTTTTATTGAGGAACGAAAAGAAAAAACAATCGAAAGTTTGATCCGTTCATTAACAAAGTATACAGCCACAATCAGTTTTATTATGTATCTAATTTCTCAATTTGTTGATAATTTCGGCTCCATCTTAGCTGGAGCAGGTGTAGCTGGAATTATTATTGGCTTTGGTGCTCAAAGTCTTATTAAAGACATTCTTGCCGGTATGTTCATCATTTATGAAAAACAACTTCATCAAGGTGATTTTATTACGATAAATAATACGTTTCATGGTACGGTTGAAGAAATTGGTCTCAGGTCATTAAAAATTCGTGAATGGAGTGGAAAGCTTTTAACAATCAGCAACGGCGAAATAAAACAGATTCAAAACTATAACATTGATCGGATGCGAGTGATAGAGCGCGTAGTTATTAGCTATCGAGAGGATCCGGACACTGTTTGGACAGTTCTTGAGGAAGCGTGTGAAAAAATCAATCAAGAATTTGAATCTTGTTTAAAAAGAGATTTTCAAAACGAAATCATTGAACCCTTTCAAGTATTCGGTATTACAT
>DASQMK010000151.1:0-3566 GCA_035645575.1 Metabacillus sp. | reverse complement strand
AAAAGAAAATCAACCAAATGATGTCTCAAATGAACAAAATGCAAAAATAAAAGAAACGTTGATATAACAAGGTTTTAAGCGGTTTGAAAATTGAAATTCCTAAGTAGAAGAACCTAAATAGGTGAATATTTCTTCGTAATTTTTAATATAAATTGCTTAATCTTTCTTATAGCACGTAGAAGACCACTTTTTCTGATGAAAAATTCAGGAAGGGTGGTCTTTTTTTATGCATTTTGAAGATGTTTTGTCGGAGTATTTTTATCACTGTCAAGCCAAAGGTTTTTCTCCTAAGACACTGAAAAATAACTACCAAGAATTGAACCAATTAAAACACTATTTGGTTGAGAAAAGAAGTGTTATAGAGCTTGAAAGTGTGTCAGATCACGATTTAAAAACATATATCCGTTATAAACAGCAAGTTGGATTACGACCTCAAAGTATAGTATCAATGTTTAAAATGGTTAAAGCATTTTTTTAATTGGACTGTACAAGAAGAATATCTAAAGAATCTCCAGCTTCAAAACTAGTCACACCTAAAATTCCGAAGAAAATTTTAAAAGGGTTCACTACTGAAGAGGTTAAGTTGATGATTGATGCTTTTTCAAATAAGAACTACTTTGAAGCCAGGAATAAAACTTTTATTGCCGTGCTTAGTGATTGTGGAAAAAGAATTGAAGGGATTACAAACTGTTAATGGAGAGAGACTACATTATTAGTAAATGGTAAGGGGAGTAAAGAAAGGTACATTTTCGTCAGCCCTGCACTAAAAAAGATTCTTATTAAATATGAGCGAATCAAAAAGGATTTCTTTAAAGATAAATACTACCATTCTCATTATTATTTTCTCTCATACAAGGGTGATTTAATATCACATGTTGGCTTAGATAATGTATCAAAGATGCGGGTAAAAGAGCAGGGGGAGAGGATATGAGAGTTTCACCACATACATTTAGGCATTTTTTTAGTGTTCAATGTATCTTAAATGGTATTGATATTTACACGCTATCTAAGTTACTTGGACATTCTGAAATTTCCACTACTCAGTGTTATTTGCAGTCATTAGAGGATTTTGAATTAATTAATAAGGCTATTATCAAGATAAAGCAATAGTTGCCAAAGCTGATTTTAAAAAGTACATTATCTATCCTGAATATCAGTTTATTAAGTTAGAAACTGTTGAGGTCGGTAAGATTAAATTTGAGTTAATACATACTGGAAAAATGAAGATACAAAAGGCAGAAAGGGACTTGAAAACTTTGGTTCTTTTTTTGTAATGAGCGAAAAAATAGAAACTGGTAATTGAAGGTGAGATAATTGGGTTATAGAGGGTTAGGCACACAGCGTTCAAAATCTATGTGCCCCTGGGAAGTTAAAAAATCAATATCTAACACCGATAAATTTTATTTCTGATTTACTATCTGCAATCTTTATTATTTCAGTAGAAGCCTTAAGGATACCATTTGCATAAATTACAACCTCATTAGAGTCTATTGTAAAGACAAATTGTTTCATTTATTACACATCCTCGCTTTTAAATATAGTGTTAATGTAAAAACACTACCTGATTGTAGAATATTGAGTTTGAATATGTTGTCGAAAAAACAAATAAAGGAAATTATTAACAAATTGTTCAAATTTCAAAGAGGTGTACCATCTGGTACATGCATGAACCTATGAAAATTTTGTGTTGTCACTGACAGATTGTTTGTATGTAAGTTGAGCATAATATGCCACAATACTAACTAACTCTAAAGGCCTTATGTGTCATGGTTTCAAGAACTATTTGAGTCATGTTTCCTAATTGATTTGAGGGTGAGATTATATTGGTGAGTGGAATAAAAACACACACATATTAAATCGTGTGTTACAAACTTATCCTGCTTTATTGATTGATGAAAGTTGTGCGATGATATCTCTTTCGATTTCTTCGATAAGAGGTGTAACTGAAAAAGATCAAAATGAAATGACTTACCCTAAATTTTATAAGAAAGAAGAAAGTGAAGTTGGTGTGAAATATACTTTTACTTTTCCATTAGGATTAAGTTCAAAAGCTATTCAGAAAATACAAGAAAATTGGAGTGTTTTCTCAGATGAATTAAATAAACCTGTGAAAGTTGAATTTGATGGTATGCCTCACATATTTGTGTATAACAAGAAGATACCCCCTAAATGGAGTTTGGTAGATGTACCATTAAAAGAAGGTTGGAAAGTTCCTATAGGGATGCATTATAAGGGTATTATTTGGCATGATTTTGACAAAGTACCACATATGACAGCTGGAGGAACAACACGATACGGAAAAACTGTTTTATTAAAAGTGATCCAAATATATTTGACTTTATGTAAACCAGAAGACGTTGAATTTTATATCATCGACTTATAAGGAGGATTAGAGTTCCATAGATACAGAAATCTTAAATAAGTAAAGGGAATAGCTAAAAATCCAATTGAAGCAGCAGACCTTTTAGGAAATGGTTTTAGCCGTGTAAGATATCAGGAAGAAATATTTAGAAAGAACTATTGGACTAATGTAGTTGATACACCAATTAAGAAAAAAAGTTTATTATTGTTGATGAAGGAGCACAATTAGCACCTGAAAAACACATGCCTAAAGAATTAAAGGATTTAATGAATTTCTGCCAACATTCATCAAGTGAAATTGCTCGTGTGCTGGAGCCTTATCATATCGGTTAATATTCTGCACACAATATCCTACTTCAGATACATTACCTCGCCAAATTAAACAAAATGCCGATGCAAAGATTTCAATTAGATTGCCTACAGGATACGCAAGTCAAGTGACGATAGATGATTATGGCGCAGTAGAATTGCCTTCAGGACTACCTGGAAGAGCTTTATTCAAAACACATGAGTTAAAAGAGATTCTAGTTCCATACATATACATTTCTGACTAAGAAATGTGGAAGTTGTTGGGGGGGTATGAAAAAAAATGATATTATCGAATGCCCAAAAGAAGAAGATGAGTCAGGAGGAAATCTTGTACAGTTTGGATTTGCAACTAGATCACAATCATAACAAATACATGATTTAGGTACAGTGAGAAATGTAAATCGAATATTAAGAAATATGGGGGAGTATTTACTACATTTTAGACTATTTGAGAATGTTTTCTATATCAGTAAAACTGGTTAGGACTTTATAGGCATTGATAAGCTGGATTGTATTATCGAGTTCTAACTAAAAGTGATATATAAATATCAAAAAAGATATTTAAGTATATTCAAATATCAACATGAATAATTAAAATCAGTGGTCCAGTTTAAAGATCCAATTCTTAACTATTTTTAATTTAAATTAGGTATTCTGCAAATAGTGTGTTATGCTTGTTTTTAACCTCTCCCCATTCATTTTTGAGTGAGGTTTTTATGTCGTTTTGTATCTTTATACCCAAATAAAAAAGGACCCTAGAAAAAGAGTCCTCATTAATTATGCTTTGTTTACGTTAGTTGCTTGAAGACCACGTTGGCCTTGCTCAGTGTCAAAAGTTACTTTTTGACCTTCATCTAATGATTTAAATCCTTCGCCTTGGATAGCTGAGAAATGTA
>DASQMK010000150.1:0-1980 GCA_035645575.1 Metabacillus sp. | reverse complement strand
TTATCTGAGCGCTTGTCTTCAATAGTAATCTTGATACCACGATTTAAAAAAGCAAGCTCCCGTAGACGGTTCGCTAGTATATCGTAATCATACTCCGTTGTTTCCGTAAAAATCTCAGGGTCTGGTTTAAAGTGAACGGTTGTTCCGGTACGGTCAGTTTCCCCAATTACTTGTAAATCAGTACATGGGATACCCCTTTGATATTTTTGGTAATGGATTTTTCCTTCTCGGTATACAAAAACCTCTAGCTCCTCAGATAAAGCGTTCACTACGGACGCACCTACACCGTGAAGACCTCCAGAGACTTTGTAGCCGCCACCGCCGAATTTTCCGCCTGCATGGAGAACTGTCATGATGACCTCAACAGCTGGACGCCCCATCTTTTCGTGAATTCCTACTGGGATCCCTCGTCCGTTATCAATAACAGTGATGCTATTATCTTTCTCGATCGAAACGCCAATCTCCGTACAATAACCAGCAAGTGCCTCATCCACACTATTATCGACAATTTCCCATACTAAATGATGCAGTCCTTTTTGGCCCGTCGAACCAATATACATTCCTGGTCTCTTACGAACCGCTTCTAGTCCTTCAAGAACTTGGATCTGACTTTCATCATACGTATGTTCGATTTTTTGTTCCATTGTCATGTTAACCACCTACGCTTTCCTTTAAGAAACAGTAAAGAGGCTTTATCAATAAACTAGCGGCTTATCTAAGCTATACCCTTAAAATCGAACCTGCAACTACTTTATAAATGGATGCTTCTTTAATAACATCATGCTCTAGTCCATCTATGCTTGTAGTCGTAACAAACGTTTGAACTTTTCCGCGAATTGCATTCAATAAATGAGTTTGGCGAAAATCATCAAGTTCCGACAATACATCATCTAGCAAAAGAATTGGATATTCCCCGACTTCTGAGAAGATTAGCTCAATCTCAGCCAATTTTAAAGAGAGGGCCGTCGTTCTTTGCTGCCCCTGTGAACCGAATGTCTGAACGTCTTTGTCGTTTACGTAAAAAGTCAAGTCATCCCGGTGAGGACCTGCCAAGGTCGCTCCTCTCTCTATCTCTCTATCCCTTATTTTAGCAAATTTTTCAGTATATACTTCTACTATTCTCGACAATTCTATGTTCCCCGATACATCAACAGAAGGTCGATATTTTATTTGGAGTTTTTCTAAACCGCGACTAATTTCTTGATGAATTGGTTCAGCCCATTGCTGGAGCAATTCTAGAAACTTATATCTCCTTAAGGTTATCTTAGCAGCTAGCCTGCTTAATTGATCTGTTAATACATCAAGCATCGTCTCGTTACTATGTTGTTTTGACTGAAGGAGCTTCAAATAATGGTTTCTCTGTTGCAGTGCCTTTTGATATTGGCTCAACTCATGAATATAAACAGGAGAAACTTGTCCAATTTCCATATCAATAAAGCGTCTTCTTACTTGGGGACTACCTTTAACAAGATTTAAATCCTCCGGAGCAAACATTACAACATTTATATTTCCAACATATTGACTGAGTTTTGACTGTTCGATATGATTACTTCGTGCTTTTTTGCCTTTTTTCGAAATCACAAGTTCCAAAGACAGTGGACCATTTCGTTTTATAGCTCTTCCTTCTATTTTAGCATATTCCTCATCCCAACGAATAAGATCTTTATCGTTCGAGGTTCGATGGGATTTCGCCATCGCTAAAACGTAAATAGATTCCATTACATTTGTTTTTCCCTGAGCATTCTCACCTAGGATAATGTTTACTTTATCTTCCAACTCCAGTTTTGTTTTTTCATAATTGCGATAATTAGTTAAAGATAACTCTTCTAAGAACAAGCGTCTTTCACCTACTCCAAACTCGCTACAATAAATGTACCATGACCTTGAATTTCAACTACATCCGCATGTTTAAGCTTACGACCACGGCGATTTTCAAGTTCTCCATTCACATACACTTCGTTGTTATGCAAAAACCACTTC
>DASQMK010000149.1:0-7220 GCA_035645575.1 Metabacillus sp. | reverse complement strand
GATAATGACAAAGGAATTGTCGGGGTAGCACCGAGAAGCCAATTATTAATACTAAAAGTAATTGATCAATCCCGAAGCGGAAGCTATAAACAAGTGGTGAAGGCCATTAAATATGCGACGAATTGGACAGGTCCAAACGGTCAAAAAGTATCGGTCATTAATATGTCTATCGGCGGGCCATCTTCGGATGAAGAATTACACAAGGCGATCAAAGAGGCTAGGAAAGAGGGAATTATTTTAGTGGCCGCTGCCGGGAATGAAGGGGATGGCAACAAGGATTCATATGAAGTTTCCTATCCTGGATTTTATAAAGAAGTTATCCAAGTCGGTTCAATCACCGAATCCCTTAAACCATCAAGGTTTTCTAACACAAATGTTAATTTAGACTTTGTCGCTCCCGGAGAACATGTTCTATCTACTCATTTAGACGGAAAATATGTTGAGCTTTCAGGAACTTCTATGGCAGCCCCACACGTATCTGGAGCTATTGCGTTGATTCTTAATTTGTTGGAACTGAAACGAAACAGTATGACACCAAACATAGTGTATCTATATTTACTAGAGCACGCCAAGAAATTAGGATTTTCGATTAATGAGGAAGGCAATGGATTGATACAGTTAAGGTAGAAAATAAAAAATATTAGTTTGAAATACCTGTATTGCCTCTTTCAATGCAGGTATTTTCTTTTTTCTCCACTCCGTCTATATCAATAAGGCGCGAAATACCCCCAGTGAACATTATTTGAAGGTGGAAGACAGCCGTCTCCTCTGATGTGAGAAACCCCCGTTTTCCCCTTATCTCCCCCTACTAAGCACGGCCTATGAAATGAAGAAGCGGCGGAAAATAAATTTTTTGCAAATTTTTTAATTTAGGTTGTTTTATTAGCGATTTTTCTCTCTTTATTAATTAGAATCGCGCGATTACTAAGAACTCCGGGAGGTGAAAATGTTGAAAAAGAACGTTCTAGAGTAGATCATCTTCTCCCCTCGCTACTATTTAGTTTCATATTTTCATAAAAAACTAAAGGAGAGGAATATATGAGCGAACAAAAAAATTTGATAGATATTCGAACCGAAGTTGTTAACAACTATACTATTCAGATGGTTGGAAAGGACGAACGCCTGTTATTGCAAAGAGTCTTAGAGCATATCGGTCATGAAAATTTAATTAATACTGAACCTGCAGAACAAAAAAATTACGAAACTGTTTACACTTATGATGATAACGGAAGTACTAAAAAGGTTACCCAAAACAGCCTATTTCTGAAATATAATGACCAACTTCTTGTGAACATTATCCAAACAGCTGCTGACAATAGCAAAGCATCATATTTCATTCGGGCAATTTTACTCAAAGAGCAGGAAGGCAAAACCGTTAAACGCCTTGTTTCATTTTTAAATGACGAATTTCTTTCAGAAAATGAAGTTCCTACAAACGAACAGGCCTTACAAATTCCAATGTATGAAGAAGCTACTGAAAGCGATAAAAGCGTAACCGTACAAGATATTGATGATTGTTGGTATGATGGCTGCTGTTCTTTTCGGTATAATGGATTACCTTGGAATCCGTTAGTTAAATATAACTGGTGCGGCCGAAACTGCGGAAGTGGAACCCCAGTTAATGACCTAGATAGATGCTGCCGATCACACGATTACTGTTACGGTGCTTATCCATCTTATCCGGGCAGATGTAATTGCGACCGCAATTTAATTCAATGTGCCAGCAATACCGATGAGGCAGGTACAGACCGCGTAATTGCAGCATTTCATTTTATGATGTTTATTAACGGTTGCTAAACGCTTTGGGGCTGTCCTATAAGTGTCTGACCTCACACACATAACAAATATATAGAAGCTTTATCATAGATTTAAATCTATATATTGTGTTGTGGGATCTGATACTTATGCTTTTAGGGCAGCCTCTTTTCGTTATTGTTGCTTTATTTATATTGAAATGTAAATTTTTGACTCCACCCCGTGAATCCCGCAAAATCGGGCTGTTACCTTTAAACGATATTATAATAATTTCGTGGGATTTCCGTTATGTGAAGCCCCTTTATTATCACTTCAAGAGAAATTTTTAAGGCTGATAACGGTCGAAACACCGAATCCCGCCCAAATACTCACAATCATTCTCCAAGTCAGCGATTGACGAACAAATTTTAGTTTAAACCCCACCGTGAATCAAGTGAAACATATATTATTTTCCCGTCGACTTCTTCCCCTTGCCATACCGGCTCGAAATGAGGCTGTTGACCATTACATTCCGCCAAAGAACTTCGGCTCCACCTAAACTATGTTAAAATTTCAAAAACAAGTAAATTTTATGCAACCATCTAGTCGTGTTAATCGTCTCACTTTTGAATAGGGGAAATGAGGAGATACAATGAAAAAAAGTCATAAGGATGCCTTTTCTTTGATTGAGAATGTTTACAAAGAGCACTATTTATACTTAAAACACTTTTTATTAAAGATCACTTCGGATGAAAAGCTGATTGAAGATGTAATACAAGAAGTGTTCTCCAAAATGCTCCTTAACCCTGAAAAAATATTAGAGGTGAGGCACATAAGAAGTTGGTTAATAACCAACACAAGAAATTTACTCATCGATCATTTTCGAAAGAAAAAGCCTCGCCTACTGAGCGAGGAGGAAGTGATTGCCGATTTATTCATTACAGACTTAAGTCCTGAAAAAAAATACGTGTTAAAAAGTTCCGTAAATGATATCCTTAAAGGTTTATCTAAATTGGATCAAACACTGCTTATTGCTAAGGAATGCTACGGATACACATATGAGGAAATATCGGTATTCCTAAACATACCCGTATCAACAATCAAATCGAGGATCTTTCGCCTCAAAAAACGCCTTATATCAAGTGTTCATCGGAGTGATGAGAATGACTGACTTTGAAAAAATTCATGTATTAACAAAGGAATTACTAGTTATGTATAACGAGTTGGAAATGGAAGCGAAGAGCGTTGTTGACGAACATGTCACAAACTGCCAAGATTGCAAAGCTCTTTTTGAGACATATCACCATACGTTTGCTTCCGACGAACAGGATTTTTGTCTCGAACAATTGGAACAATCAGCAGAGATTAAGCCATTTAGAAAATTAATTCAATTTAAGATGACGATGTATGTGTTACTAATTGGTATAAGGTTCCTTCTATTAACCTTAATTTTAAACAATGCCTTTGATCCGACGCGTCCGGCCCTTTTAAGAGGAAGTTTGATTGCTTATTATTTCCCATTCGCAGGTCTCTCGGATATTGTTACATTTGTTTTTTATCGGAAAGCATGGTTTTGGATAATGCTAGCGTTTGATATTTTGATACTATTGTTTTTTTCTGATTTTGTTTACCTATTCTTTTAGTTACAGTCAATCCAATCTGTAAAAATGGAAAGGGGTTTTATAAATGAAAAATCTTGCGATGATAGCAGGACTTTTAGGGATCTTTGTATCCTTAGCGGCGCAGCTTTTTGCCATCAATGATGACGATTATCGTTTCGGGAATGCTTGGTTTCTTGGGGTTTTAGGCGGAATTATTGGTACTTTATCAGCCTTCTCAATAAATATAAATAATAAAAGAGCAGCTGTATTAATTATTCTTTCTCTGTTCTTAGGATTCGCCGGAGTCGGTTCGTTGTATTCTGTTTCCGCTCTACTTCAGCTCCTCACTTTAGCTCTTCTTGCGCATAAACAGTTTCGTATGAAAGGAGATTATAACACCAATGAGTAAAAGAATGTCCATCAATATCGTCTCAGTAGGTTGCTCTGTTATCGCCTATCTTATACTATTTTTAATACTTATCATCCGACTTTCTGCGGGCTCCTATGGACCGATAGTCATGTGGGGTATGCTTCTTTTGCCTTTGATTGGATTTATCATTTCCTTTTTTTGAGAAAAAGGAACGTTAAATACGATCTCACTTATCGCTAATCTCTCTGCCATCATTTTTTGTTCAGTTCCAGCTGCCATGACAATTTTTGTATACTTAAATGAATAACTTGTTCTATCTCATTTATTGTTCTATTTGTAAAGGGGCTATCCCTCAATAAGTTAGAGCAAAGCAGCAATTACTCCAAATCGTACTAGACTCTTTGAGGCAGAGTTGTCAGGTCGTCATATAAATATGGCTCTTCTTAGTAGTGAGGTCCCCCAAGCTGCTTAAACGACTAAAGACGGTATACCGTCTTTTTTTATTAGCCCCTCCTCCTTATTATTTGTCAAGAATAGACAATCCCTCTCCATCATTGTTTCTATAAGTCGATTACAAGTGTAAATTATATTCTATCGGAGATTTATTATCCCTTCAACAAATGTTCATACCACTATTAAAGGTGGTATTAACGTTCTTTTAACTTCCACACAATAGGACAACCTAATAAAATAAAAAAGGGCGTCCCATAAGCATCTCGCCCCGTATACATGCTACAATGTATAGCCGCTTTACAATATCATTTTGTGGAGCCTTACGCTTTTGGGACGACCTTGTTCCATACTCAGTAACAACATTTGCCTTGGAACGCAAGATCGCCATTGGCAGGATAGTAATAATATAACCCTGGGCATCCTTGCTGCTCACAACAATTCCAATGCCTGTCACAGACCGGGATAGCCTTAACTGTTACTTCCTTTTCTGATGAGATATTAGTTAAATGTTTTTCCATAATATTCACCTCCTCTTCCGTTTTTTAAATAGGAGCGCATCTTATGATACGATCTCGTTATGTTACCTCCTCAACCTAATAAAGTGAAAAAAACTTTGTAGAAATTAATCTTAGTACAAATAATTTTTTACCTTATCCCCTAAACCCGCCTCTGATTTTCGGAATCTATACAGCTGCATGTATTTTTTAGCTCTGAAATTACCTCTGTTAACATTTCAATTCTTTTTTCAAATCGCAGTAAGAGATAACTTGTTATTACAATTGGAAATCCAAAATTACCCAGTAAATTGATTAACATTTGAAATTGGTCCATCCCCCCCACCTCCTTTATAAACAAAGTGAATAAGCGCTATGGAAATAAACCCCGAAACATGATGAATTATTTTCGCTAAGTACCGTCTATCATCTGGTTTATAGATAGTTAGTCTTCTTGACCTGAATTAATAAAAATATAGAACATTTGTTCGATAAAGTTTATAATTATTCTATAATTTTCACTTTATCTGTAAAAAAAGGAAAAAGGGGTGATTAGGCCATGAACAAAGATAGGAAGAGCTATGGGGACGACAAGATTACTCAATTTTTCGTTGATAATCAAAAAGCATTAGACAATCCTATTATTAAGGGGTTTCTTGCCAATAAAAACAATTACGAACTGGTTGTAAAAGCGATAAAGGAACCAACGAAAGCAAATCGGGATAGAGTAGATGAATCCTTCATGAAACACTATAACCAAGTAAAAAAGATTAAATATATTAATAATCTAATTCGTTTCGTCAGTATTGATTACGATAAAAAGATTCGCAGATTAAACCAGCGATTCTTATTGACTCTAGATCAACCAATTACCGATCATCATCTTCAAACTATGAAGGATTTCATTATAGACGACAATATAGACTTAAATGATATTGAAAAGCTATCATTAAAAAATCAAATTCAAAATGAACAGTTGTATAAATCCCTAGATGTTCTAACTCAAAAACAAGTTTTAATTCTTGAAATGATTTATGTAAATAACTTATCCTTACGTGAGATTGCCAAGGTGTTGGGTTCTACTCCTCAAAATATCTCTAACATCCATAAAAAAGCATTAAAAAAATTACAAAGGGAAATTAGTTAACGGGGGGAACTATGAATAAAGGCCATTGTAGTCCCGAGGAAATCATTCAAATACTAGAACAATTTGAGGGAAGTATTCAAAAAAATCTTAAACAAACTTCATATCAGGAGAGAGATGATTTAGCCCAAGAAATTCGTTTAAAAATAATTGAAAAGCTTATCAGTATCGACTTTAATGAAACCCTAAGCTTTTGGAGTTTTATTGAAAATAACGGACGATACCAATCTTGGAAGCTACAAGCAAAATGAAAATCACAAATTATTAAATTCTCAGTATGAATGAACTGGGGCTGTCCCATAAGTGTCTCATCTCACGCGCATAACCAATATATAGAGGCTTTGGAATGAGTATAAATCTATGTATTGTGTTGTGGGGTCTGACACTTATGCTTTTAGGACAACCCCAGTTTGTTTCCATACCCCCCCGCATTCGGATTACAGTGATGCAGCACCTAAAATCAAATTTACCTGCCGCTCACAAGGGGAAGATTTTAAAAATTCTCGTCTGCATTAGAAAATGTCCACCCCCCTCTCGATTGACTAAATAATTTTTCGCCGTCCGGTTTATGAATCAGTAGATGCTTACACTTTATAAATTAAAGACATGGTGGCATAGCCAAGTGGTAAGGCAAAGGTCTGCAAAACCTTGATCGTCGGTTCGAATCCGACTGTCACCTTTTATCGCTTATGCTTATTTATCTCTAAAAATGGGGGAAAGGCAAATGAAGTCAAATGAAGTTGACCAAAACATAAAAGCATATATGCAATTAAAGATAGAACTTCTTAAGCTTGCTAAATGCATTGATGATTGTATTGAGGAAAAAGATAAAGAGCATTACCGCATGGAGGTGCTTCACTATTCAAATAAGCTTAAAAAGCTAAAGGAATCGATCGAAGAGACGTACGAATTGAAAATTTGCCAATGTTGTTTTCCGTCTAATGATGAGAAGGTTAAAACTTAGTAATCATTAGTAATATTGAAAAATGGCCGATGCCTAATTTCAATAACAAAATTACCGTTTGTAATTTTTAGCTTAGGACATCCTAGGTCGTTTCTTGGGGGATTGACAGGCACTATGTTTCCTATAAGTTTCTAGCGAAAACGGCAAATTAAGCACCACTACTCCTCGCAAGCGGGATGCCCCACCTATTTTATATCCGCTTCCTGTTCAAATAATACATGCGATCAAAAACAACAATGGCCCTACGGGAAATCGGGGATTCTACCATTGGGGATTAACTAGAGCACGAAAAGAAGCATTATCAGCACTATCTATCCTTTAAATATACAAAATCTCCCTTCGGTTATCTTTTTTTTGTAAACAAAACATATGTTCGTACATATTCCCATTATAATCTATAATGTATTTATTAAACAACTTTTTTATTTTTAAATGACTTTTTTTACAAATTAACAGTCTA
>DASQMK010000148.1:0-1628 GCA_035645575.1 Metabacillus sp. | reverse complement strand
GTTGTGGTCATGTTGTCACCTGCTTTGTTGCCACTATAGGTATCTGAGATATCCCTCTTCTGTCACTTTCCGGAGCAACTAAATAGTAAATAAACTAAACTATCCAGAAGCATAAGAGGGTTTAAATTGATTCATTGCACTAATCAAATGATTGAATCCCAGGAATAAATCGGAATTAGGAAAGATATTTAGCCAGTGATAAATCAGCCAAAATAATAAGAGCGGTTGGAGCATGAGACGCAAATTATTTAAAGTATTTTTCCATCCGCATTCATGCTTCCATAGTTTATGATTATAAAAATCAACATCACTATTTTCTTCCAGCTTTGTTGGAAGCTGAATAGCTTTATTTAAAGCTAAGAAAGCTTGAGAATTTAAACTAATCATAGTGTAAACACAAAAAATAATTTCCCACCACTTTTCAATATCCTTAAAATTAGTAAAGCGATAATCTGTCCCACCTAATTCCTGTTTACACTGGCGACAACCATATTCTACCCATGTTCTTAATCCATATAAATCGCCTAAAGTCTTCTTGAGGTTTGCTTGAAGATTCGTCATAATAAACGAAGTAGAATTTTCCGGCATTGTTTCAGGATCAGTCGTTATTTCCCAGTAAGTTATGGCTCTTTTTTTACCATAAACTATTTCTCGAATGTATCTGGTTTCTGATTTTTGATTACTAAACGTTCTTTCAAATTTACACCACTTATTAGCCCTAACGCTCTGATTAGACGGTAGCCAGACTGCATGAGCGCTTCTAATTGCTACAACATAAGCTAATTCATGTTCATTCAGTTTTTTAATAAATTCACTACTTTCACCATATAAACTATCAGCTAGTACCAGTTCAATATTAAAGCCTTCATTAATTAACTCTGTAATAATTTCTGACGCTAACTCTATTTTTGTTTTATATTTATCTCCTTCTTTTAGCGTCCCCTTCGGTTTAAACACTTTTACACTTAATGGAAATGTTATATTACAGTAAACTCCATAAGCATTGACTGAAACCATCCCCTTATCTACTTTTCCTACACTGCCTAAATATTGTCTAGCTACATAATCAGTCTTTTTACCTTTTTTTCTATCTCAGTTTTCATCTATTACTACCGTAATTGCATTTCCATCTAATGCTCTCTTGATTTTATTTAACCTTCGGCTTTTTAATTCCGAGACCGACCATTCTGAATTTGCTAGAAAATGATGTAATGATTGTGCAGAATTTATACTTACAACCTTCGCTATTTCTGGGAATGATTTTCTTTTTATCGGTGAAACTATTCCCAAATGTAAATATTTAAAGCACTCATAATTTCTGACTTCTTTAAATAAGCCTTTATACTCTGCACAATATTCATCTATGACTGCCACTGTTGGCTGGGCATCTCTTGCCAAATGCTTTAGGATTTGTAATTCTGCATCCATTGCTCCACTTACCTTGTAGAGTTTTATCTTTTAATTCTTTTACTCATTCTACCCGGAAAGTGACAAAAGAGGGATAATGCCATTTTCTATATCTTGTGTGCGGGTTGTGCCTGGAGAATGCTACCTCATGACTTCCCAAACTGGAAGAGCGTTTACCACTATTTCCGTCAATGGCGTAAAGATGGCACTTGGCAGCAAAT
>DASQMK010000147.1:0-3431 GCA_035645575.1 Metabacillus sp. | reverse complement strand
ACTTCGTCCTCTTGAATCGATTCTTCTAACTCAAGTACAACTTCGTCCTCTTGAATCGATTCTTCTAACTCAAGTATAATTTCTTCCTCTTGAATCGATTCTTCTAACTCAAGTACAACTTCGTCCTCTTGAATCGATTCTTCTAACTCAAGTACATCTTCATCCTCTTTATATAGATGCCCAATAGGTTCCTTATACTCGCTTTTTTCTATTATATCTTGTTTAGACTTATGATTTTGTTTTTGATACTCCGTTTTGACAATGGATAAAGCTTCATCTACAAGATCATATCCATCATGTTGCATCTTATTTTCTTCGTTCAATACTTTCCTTTTATTCTCAAAAGTTAATAATGTGTCATCCACTTCTTCTACTGAAGCTAATTGATCATGCGATTGAATAGGACTCTGCTGTTCTTCTTTATGTACACGTCCAACTATCTTATTTGTTTTATATTCTTTTTCAACCTTGCCAGAAGCAATACTTTCTTCTCCAAATTCTCTCTCTTTACTAGCAAGCTTCAGTTCTTGCCTATTGCTTACTAGGTGATATGGGCGATGCTGCATCCTCTCATCTCTGGATTGAAATCCATATACTGGTGAAGGTATGGCTGTAGGATGGAACGGCTTTTTATTTGTATGACTTGTTTTTTTCTTGTCATCTATTTGTACCTCAGTATACGGCTTGTTCTTCTTGAAAGTATTGTTTTTTTGCTCATGTTGCTTTCTATGAGTGCTTTCTTGATATCCAGCCGGTCTTCTAGGACGATCATCTCTTTTTACGTGCCTTTCATCAGGAATAATTGGAAATCGAAAGTTTCCTTTTGGATATTGATAAGATACTCTCGCCTCGGCTTTATTCTGATGATGATTTTCCATACTTGATGGTGGGTCACTTAGAACATTCTTTACGGATTGATGCTCCTGAAGAGATTGTGGCTCAATATCATTCGTATCCTTTTCTTCTTCATCTCCAAATAATAGCGAAACTAGTTTTTTTATCCAACTCATAATATCACTCTTTCAATATAATCGAAATATGGCTCACCTCACGATCTAATGAGCCATTTATTTTAGTTATTCACTAAAAAATATCTCTTCTATTGTATCAATAAATGTCTAGATTTGTAGATAAAAGTAAAAAAGAATATTTAATTCACCCTTTTATTTCAATAAAAAAAGAGGTACCGATGCGGTTGTTTCTTATCGCTCGGATGCCCCTTTTCATTTATATGTACACAGTACGATTTATACATTTTATTTATGGGTGTTAAAAACACCAAATACATACTTAAAAACAAATGATTATGAATGTTTCGGCTTATTTTTCCCTAAAATAAAGATCGGCTCTAACTCACTATCTTCATATAAAAAAGATAAAGCTGTAATAGGAACTCTTCCACTCGCAAAAAAGCTCATTGTTAATTGAGCTAAAATATCGTATCCCGTATCATTTTGAATATCAACAATAATCAGGACGTCTTGGTGAGGAACAGCAACAGCCATTTTCCCAACAATCTTTTCCTTATAGGACTGAAGAAGACTATCATTTAAAATACGGCTAGCATCATATCCATCATTTGCATTAAAAAAATAAAAAACGTTTTCTGCCACATGATCCTCTTTTACACTTGTCTTTAATGATCTGATATTAAATGATGCAATCTCTCGAATTCGTTCTATGTTCCAATTTTCTCTTTGCATCATTTTTTCATCGATTAACCTATACGTATTTCCTAGGTCAAGAGCATAGTAGATTCGTGTCTCGGCTGTATGATCAGAATGCACTAATGCAATTCCTTCATTGCTTTCTGTGGGAAAAGAAGTTGAACGGATAACTGGAAAGATTGATCTTTCCTTTCCGGTTAGCTCTTGCTGATTTTTCATCGCTTGCAGAGCCTCTTCTACATAATAGACAACTTCATCAATAGCACTTTGGTTTGATGTTTCCCATTTAGCTATAATGCCTGGCAAAGAAAGTGTAACACCTTTTTTGGTCTCGTTGTCTTCTATTCTTAGTGTGTCCTTTTCGCGATCAAAATGAAACGTCCAGTTTGACTGAGAAAGTTGGTTTTTTAGCGTTTCGACCAATTTTCTTGATGTCATTTTCATGTCTACCCCTCCTCTCTATTACTCATTTACATCCACTTATACCGAAATCCCGTCAATAAAGTCTTGGATCTGTTGTTTTGATTTCCGTTCTTTATTTACATAACGACCCACTTCTTTTCCTTCATGAAACGCGACAAAGCTTGGAATACCAAAAACATTTAGTTCCCCACATAAATCGATGTATTTATCACGGTCTACATAATAAAAAGTAAAATCGCTATTTTCTTGCTCTAACTCTGGAAGAATCGGTTCAATTACCCGGCAGTCTGGGCACCAATCCGCAGAAAACATAAGGATAACCTTTTCTCCTAGAATAATCTGTTTATATTCATCAATAGATTGTAGTTGTTTCATTATAAAATCCTCCTTCTTCATACAGCTTCCTTTTTAAATTCATGTACTAGTTTATATGATATCTGCGTTTGATTCCACTTAGCCAACTTGAAAAAGATATTCCTTTCCCTTCTATTTAACAGATTTCACAATTTCCATCATGTCTTGAGAATCATCTTCAAGGTCATTTGCTTTTGATTCTGTTGTAAGCTTTGTTCCACCAATACCAACTGTTACCTCATATAGCCTCTTATCTACTTCAACAACAAAGAGATATCCAAACTGATTATCCTTTTCAAACGTTTCAGATATAAAAGGATCTTTATATTGTTCCATTAGTGTTTCATAGGAAACTTTACTATTCTTTTCCTCATTTTCATTAACAAAAAGGATAAAGTTTTGGTTCCCTTTTTCAAGTAAAACATTAAACTTTTTTGTTTCTTTCACTTGAAAATTTTCTGGTAGATAGTAGGAGAATTTTTCTGTTGTTTCATTGGTATTTTGTTGCTTCTTTGAAAAGGCTTCTTCTGTTTTAACAATTGAATTAATTTTTATTTCTTCACTCGATTGCATGCACCCAGTTAAAATAAATAAAAGAATAGTACTAAAGACATAGGTGAATTTCCTCACACAAATCCTCCTTTTATTTAAAAGACATAAGATTTTATAACACTTCAACTTTTATAGGAAAATAGGTCCTATTTATTTTATAATACCCTTACTTTTTTACACCTACAAGAGTAAGTGTTTTCATTCACCAAGAAACGGAGAATAATATGATAAAATAAGAAAAAACTATATTAAGGAGGAGATCCTATGGAATTTATTGTTTACTTAGCGGGAGAAATACA
Organism: Metabacillus sp.; assembly: GCA_035645575.1. Lineage (GTDB taxonomy): Bacteria > Bacillota > Bacilli > Bacillales > Bacillaceae > Metabacillus. Next base: position 136 of record DASQMK010000147.1, on the reverse strand, counting down.
TACAAATTGGCGCGAGCAAATAAAAAATGAAGCTTCAAAGCAAAATCTACCTTATCATTTTGTTGGTCCAATGGAAAATCATTCCCTTTCCGACAATATTGGAGAACAAATACTAGGAAAACAACCAGGACCTATC
>DASQMK010000146.1:0-4545 GCA_035645575.1 Metabacillus sp. | reverse complement strand
GCCTTGTCTTTATGTGGCATCAGATGAGCTTCTTGAAAAATTAAATCAATATGTTGAAAATGGCGGCCATGCAATTTTTACGTTTAAATCAGGCTTTACAAATGAACATATTAAAGTAAGAACCTCTAGCCAACCAGGAATAATTGAAAAAGCATGTGGTGTGAATTATCAAATGTTTGTCGAGCCTAAGAATGTAAAACTTGCAGGTAATCCTTATCAAGTAGAGGAAGATAAAAATAATGTTCATACATGGATGGAGTTATTAACTCCAATAACTGCAGAAACACTTGCAAACTATGATCACCCAGCATGGGGAGAATATGCAGCTATCACAGGGAATGAGTATGGAAAAGGATATGCAACATATATTGGCTGTATTGTGTCGAGTGAAATGATGTCTGGCATCCTTACACAGGCTGTGAAGCGGGCAGGCTTATGGGGATCAGAACAAGAAGTGAATTTTCCTCTCGTTATAAAGAGCAGTGTCAATGAAGAAGGAAAAACAATCAAATTTGTTTTTAACTATTCATTTGATGAACAAGTACTGGAGTCTCCGTTTGGTGAAAGCATTGATCTATTATCAGATATATCCTATCAATCTGGAGAATCTCTCACAATTAAACCTTGGGATTTTAAAATATTAGAAGTAAAGTAGGAGGGGACATGATGAGTTATTCTTGGATATCAACAACAAGAGATCAGTATTGGCAAGTAAAAAACATTGCTACAAATGATGAGAAGAGTCCCAACTTAGTTATTTCGGATGAAAAGAAACGTGTTATAGACGGATTTGGTGGATGCTTTAATGAGCTTGGCTATGAAGCTCTTACCCTCTTATCAGAAGAGGATCGCAACGAAGTTCTAGATGCTTTATTTTTACCGGACGGGGAATGTCAGTTTTCCATTTGCCGCCTCCCAATTGGTGCAAGTGACTATGCACTTGAGTGGTACAGTCATAATGAAACAGATAATGATTATGAAATGGAACATTTTTCGATTGAACGTGATAAAAAATATTTAATTCCTTATATAAAAGAGGCACTAAAACGAAATCCAGACCTTAAATTATTTGCTTCCCCATGGAGTCCGCCAACTTGGATGAAGTTTCCGAAAGCGTACAATTACGGAACTCTTCGATGGGAGCCTGAAGTCTTAAAGGCATATGCTCTCTATTTTGTTAAGTTTGTTCAAGCGTATGAAGAGGAAGGCATTCGGATTCACCAAATTCATGTTCAAAATGAAGTGGTGGCAGATCAGAAATTCCCATCTTGTAAGTGGACGGGTGAGCAATTACGTGAATTTATTGGATCTTATTTAGGTCCTACATTTGAAGAACACGGAATTAATTCGGAAATTTGGCTTGGAACAATTAATGCACCAGAGCCTTGGGAAGAATTGATGCATGGAACAACATCTGATTATGATGTTTATGCGCAAACCGTTCTCAGCGATCCAACTGCCAACCAGTATATTAAAGGTGTTGGCTATCAATGGGCAGGAAAGTATGCGATTCAACGTACGGTTCAAAGCTATCCAGAGCTTAAATATATGCAAACAGAGAACGAATGTGGAAACGGCAAGAATTCTTGGGAATATGCATTATATGTTCATAATTTATATCGTCATTACTTTGTAAATGGAGCAAATGCTTATATTTATTGGAATATGGTGTTACAACCAAAAGGACGAAGCACATGGGGCTGGGAGCAAAACTCAATGATCACTGTTGACCCTGATTCGAAAAACGTGATCAACAATCCTGAATATTACGTGATGAAGCATTTTTCACATTTTGTAAAGCCAGGTGCCTTCCGACTTGAAACAACAGGTCCATGGACAGGAAACACAACAGCATTCCAAAATTCAGACGGCAGTAAGGTCATTGTCATAGCGAATCCATTAAAGGATGCAAGAGAATTAATTCTTGAGCTAAATGGTGAAGGAAAAAGCTTTTTACTAGATGCGGAATCGGTTAATACGATTGTTTTGAAATAGAAATAAATTATAAGGAAAAGAGGAAGAAGGGTGAAAAGAATACCAGTTGCAATACAGCTATATACGCTCCGTGATGAATGTGAAAAGGATTTTGCAGGTACATTAAAAAAAGTAGCAGAACTCGGCTTTGATGGAGTTGAATTTGCTGGCTATGGAGGATTAACAGCAAAGGAAGTAAGGGGAATACTAGATGAACTTAGCTTACAAGCTGCAGCTAGTCATGTACCGCTTGAACAATTAGAAAATAACTTATCTCAAGTCATTGAAGACCAAAAAACACTAGGAAGTAAATACATAGTCTGTCCATACTTACTTCCTGACCGACGTAGTGAAAGTGCCTACAGATCTTTAATCCCTTTATTAAAGCAAGTGGGAGAAACTTGCCAACGTGAAGGAATCACACTTTGCTATCACAATCATGACTTTGAGCTTGAGCAATTAAGTGATGGAAGAATAGCCTTAGAAACTATTCTTGATGATACGAAATCAGAAAATGTGAAGGCAGAGTTAGATATTTACTGGTTAACTAAAGCAGGTGAAAAACCTGAAGATTGGCTTATACGCTATAAAGGTCGAACACCACTTGTACACTTGAAAGATATGACACAAGATGAAGAACAATTTTTTGCTGAGCTGGGAACAGGCGGAGTTGATTTAGATTCTGTTTTAAGCATTGGCGAAGATGTTGGAGTAAATTGGTGGGTCGTTGAGCAGGATATGAGTCGTCGTACTCCTTTAGAAAGTATAGAAATCAGCATAAACTATTTAAAAACAAAGCTGCCAAACTTGGTGTGACATAATAAAATAGAAGAAATACTAGAAAAGCTTCAATTCGATTATCAAGGGAATTGGAGTTTTTTTATTTAAAAGAAGCTTTTTTCCATTATGCATTTCCCGAGCATTTTTTATATACTAGAATCATGAACAGACACTCGTTAGCGGGTGACGAGATAGATGAAAAAGATCCAGGAGGAAAAAGCTTGCTAATTTCGGAACGACATAAACTTATATTAGATGTATTGAAAGAAAAGGAAAATGTCAAAATTCAAGAACTTGTTGAATTAACTTCAACTTCTGAATCTACGTTAAGACGTGATCTCGATCAATTAGAAAAGCAGAACTATTTAAAACGTGTTCATGGTGGAGCATCACTGCTGCAACAAAAGCGATCAGAGCCGAGTGTTTTAGAGAAGACAACAAAAAATCTAGAAGAAAAAGAGAGCATTGCACAATATGCAGCACAATTAGTGTTGGATGGAGATTGTATTTATTTAGATGCTGGTACAACAACCTTTCAGATGATCCGATATTTAAAGCAGAAAGATATTGTTGTTGTTACAAATGGGACTGATCATCTGAATGCCCTGCTGGAAGAAGATATTACAACCTATCTCATTGGTGGTTATGTAAAGAAGGTTACGAAAGCAACAATCGGCCGTGATGCATACGAAAGTATTAAAAACTACCGTTTCGATAAATGTTTTATTGGAACAAATGCCATCCACTATGAGTTAGGATTAACAACTCCAGATCCCGATGAGGCACAAATAAAAGAAAGGGCGATTTCTTTGTCAAGAGAGACCTTTCTTTTAGCTGACCATACAAAATTTGGTGAAGTATCCTTTGCGAAGTTTGCTGAGCTAGATCAAGTAAAGATAATAACAAATGAATGTGATACAATCGAGTTAGATAAATATCATAGAATAACAGAGATTGAAATAGTAAACAAATTAAATAAATGACTTTGAGAGCTTCCTCATTATGAGGGAGTTTTTATTTACAGTAAATAACCCACAACCATCTTCAAGCAGTACTTTTGACAATCTAAATAAAATGCATTAATTTAGTTTAGTATAATACCAAGTAAACTTATTGGGATATATGATATTGTGTAGAGGAGGCTAAATTGATGAAACGTTTGTGGAATGGATATCTGAATCTTTCCCTTGCTATAAAAATTACAATTGCATTAGTCCTTGGAATTATAACAGGATTAGTGTTTGGTGAACAAGTAGTTATTTTAGAGCCGCTTGGAGCTCTGTTGATGCGCTTATTGAATTTTATTATTCTTCCATTAATCTTTTTTACGTTAATTGTTGGTGTGAATCAGACTAAATTGTCATCTCTTGGTCGCATGGGTGGAAAAATATTTGTGTACTATATTGTGAGTTCTGGTATTGCCATTATGCTGGGTTTATTGGTGGCCAATCTATTTAAAACAGGCAATGGTTTATCTCTTGAGTTAGGAACTAAAGTAGAGGTTCCCGAAAATCCTGGTTTTACAAGTGTATTACTGAACATTGTACCTACTAATATTGTAACTGCTTTTACAGAAATGAATCTTTTAGGCATTATCTTTACAGCTATTGTGTTTGGTATGGCCCTTTCCTATATCAGAACTTCAAATGAGTTCTCTGAATTAGGAGAAACCTTATATGGAGGTATTAGGGCACTTAATGAGGTAGCACTTATTGTGATGAAGGTAATTTTACAATACCTGCCAGTTGGGATTTTTGCGATTATTGCACAAACTGTTGGGACGACCGGATT
>DASQMK010000145.1:0-14532 GCA_035645575.1 Metabacillus sp. | reverse complement strand
GCTGCCCCTTTATCGCCCCTTTAGCAACAATAACACCATCATCACTTTGTGGCACGATTCCCTGTGGTTCTAAGTGTGGAGACTCAATTCCATCAAATGGATGTAGTAATTCTCTATATGTTTCGTGGTCCAACAATGCTTGAGCACGTTGCCGACCACTGTATTCTGTAATACTTTCTGTTACGTATTTACTCATTACTACACCTCCATAGCTTGATACAGACGAATTTTTACGACTCCTGGAGTTGCCCCGAAGTCATTAATCTTTATTTTTGCGGCAATATCATATTCTGAAAAAAATTGCTCTATAACCGCGTCCCAAATGGTTTGGAACCCATTTATACCGGTTCGAATCGTAATTTCTGTTTCTAATTGATCATTTGGCTCTACTAAAACTTCTAAATCTCCTGAACCGACGACACCTACATGAGCCTTCTCTTTTATTCTTTTTGTTGCAGGAAACCGATAAGTCATCACTTCCAAAATGAAACGCTCCTTCCATTACACGGAATGTACTAGTTTGTTTTCCATCGTTTTCACAGCCGTTTTGTCTATAAAAAGCGTTGCCGCCAATAAATCCGCACTTCCTCCTGGAGAAAGATTTCTTTGAATAAAATCATCATCAAGACTATAGAGCAAATCAAGTTCCTTCTTTTCAAGAATGATAGCGGCATGCTTTTTTACAAATTGTAATGCCTTCATACCACCTCTGTGAAGGATACATGTGTCATCTAACTGGGTAATAAGCGAAAGCAAGGCATATAATTTTGCTTCATTTTCTGACATTCCTGCTTCCCTTGACTGATATAGGGTTGGTAAAGAATGATTTAAAATATGAGGAAAACCTTGCTCAGCTTCTAGTTTTGCACCATTCACGCCATATTTGGCCATCACACGTTTACCATTTGTTACAGAAGGTGGACAAAATCGATCAGGAAATCGAGCTAGTTCCCCAGCTTTTTTTGCTATTTCTATTATCGTGTATGTCCCTTTTCCCATCGCTAAAGCGGATGTAAGTAGCCCAAGAGACCAAATCGCGCCTTTATGCGTATTGACACCACCAGTTACATCAAACATTTCCCTTTCACCATTACGACCAATATTCGCAATTTTTTCTCTTAATTGCTGAGAAGGTAGCTCCCCATAGCTCGAGATAGCAATAGTTAGGAACGTGTTATAAAGAGAGTGTGCTGACTTTTTCATTAGGGTCAACGTTAAATCCTGATGTGCTCCTGTATTTCTTTGATCAACAAGACCTGGTTTAGGTGTTAGCTCTACCTCTTCTATTAAGGAAGCTACTGCTAATCTTGCTACTTCTTCACTATAGAAAAGCTTTTCATCCATTCCCTTCGCTCCTATCTTTATTACCAATTCCTAAATTTTGCAGGTGGTTGATATAACCCATCTGACCACTTTACTAAATCTTCTATATTTTTTGCTGCAAGTAGCGAACGTTTCGCATCCTTTCGTTTGATTTGTAAATCTTCAGGACGTGCAATTAACCCAAGTCTTCTTAATTCTGCTGTTTTCTTTGTATTACTTTGTCGTCCAATAGGTGTAACCCCCGCTATTGCGGAAATTGCTTCTCGGCGTTGCTCCATACTGTCCGTTTTATATAAATAAGCAATCCCTTCCTCTGTTACAACATGTGTCACATCATCTCCATAAATCATAACTGGTGCTGTTGCAAGTCCTGTATCATTTTTCACATCAATTGCATCAAGCGAATCAATAATGACAGGTTTCTTACCGGTTTGGAATGTTTCAACAACTTGAACGACAAGTTTTTTTCCTCTGGCAAGTGGATCATCTGACTTCATCATACTTAACCATGCAGGTGTTGAATGGCGACGTCCCCCGGGATCATGGCCCATGTTTGGAGCACCGCCAAAACCAGCTAATCTTCCTCGTGTAACCGTCGAAGAATTACCATCTTGATCCATCTGCAAAGTTGATCCGATAAATAAATCAACAGCATATTGACCAGCTAATTGAGAAAGCGTTCGATTTGAACGAAGGCTACCATCTTTTCCTGTAAAGAAAACATCCCTTCTAGCAGCTATATACTCTTCCATCCCAACTTCTCCACCAAAACAATGGATACTTTCTACCCAGCCACTCTCAATTGCTGGTATAAGAGTTGGATGCGGATTTAACGTCCAATGTTTACATATCTTGCCTTTCAATCCTAGTGACTCTCCGTACGTTGGAAGTAATAACTCAATTGCTGCTGTATTATAGCCAATCCCATGATTTAAAGAGATAACCTGATGCTTTTCATAAATACCGCGGATGACCATCATCGCCTGTAAGATTTGAATATCCGTAATATGTCTTGGATCTCTCGTAAATAATGGTTCAAGCTCATAAGGTTTATCAGCAACTACGATAAAATCGATCCATGATCCAGGAATGTCAACACGTGGCAACTCATCAACAAGTTCGTTGACCTGTACAATGACAATACCGTCACGAAAGGCAGCGGCTTCAACTAAGGTTGGCGTTTCTTCCGTGTTCGGTCCTGTATATAAATTCCCAAAGCGATCTGCTTTATCAGCCGCAACTAGAGCAACAGACGGAATCAAATCGACGAAAAGTCGTCCATAGAGTTCAATGTATGTATGAATTTCTCCCATCGAGACTCTGCCGTCTTCAACCATTTGAGCCATTCGTAAGCTTTGTGGACCTGCATAAGAAAAGTCGACTTTATTCGCAATACCTCTCTCAAAGATGTCGAGATGTTCCGGTCTGGAAATACTAGACATGATCATGTGTAAATCGTACACCGTTTTCGGATCCATTTGAGAAAGTGCCTGTGATAAGAAAGAAGCCTGTTTTTGATTGTTTCCTTCTAACACAACGCGATCTCCCGGCTTAATGACCTTTTCCATTACCTCAACAATTCGATTTGTTGGGATGAGATTTCCATCTACTAGATTGCTTACACTTTCTATTTTTCTATTTTTTGCATCCAGTCTCCTCGTCCATGATTGTTTTGTTTTAGACACCTGCGGCTTTGTTGTCAACTCTCCAATCTCCCTTCGTCTTTACTTTTTAAATTGCATATATAGACACAATCCTCAAAACTATGCTCGCTAACTGAAACCACTCTAGCATCATGAAAGGCTTTTTCTGCTAAACGAGACAAAACATTACCGGGCGGCATCTCGATAAAGGTTCTTACCCCATTTTCATATAAGACCGTTGAAGCATTATGCCATTGAACAGGACATGAAACATTGTCGACTATATCCAGTCGAATGTCGACCGAATGAAACAACACCCTTGCCCTTACGTTCCCTACAAAAGGGATGACTGGATTTTTAAAAGATATATGCGCAGCTTTCTCTCTCAATGCTTTAGAAACTGGTAACATGAGGGGGCAATGAGATGGTGTGCTCACATTTAAAAAACAAGCACTTCTTGCCCCATGCTTTGTTAATTTTTCTACCAATCTATGTAGTCCAGGCATTGCACCTGACAATGTAAATTGATCAGGAGAATTTTGATTTGCCATATAAACCGGGTATTCTGTATCCAACGTAGCATCTATTAGAGAATGTACCTCACCCGAAGTTAACCCAAGTACCACTGCCATTCCGTATCCTTCAGGGAATAATTGTTCCATTACTTGACCACGTAAGTGAACTAGTTCAAGGGCATCTTTAAAATCAATCACCCCAGCTGCAACAGCAGCACTAAAGGCTCCAACTGAATGTCCTGCAACAAAGTCAGGCTTAATTCCTTTCGATTCAAAAAGCCTATATGTTGCAACTTCTGCGGTTAAAAGAGTTAGTTGAACAGCCCGTGTTGAGGTAAGAGCTTCTTCTGTGTGCAAATTATACATATTCTCATTTACTATTTCCGAAGCTTCAGAAATGGTACTATCTATCATTTGATGCTTTGGAAGCTCATTCAGAAGATTCGGTCTCTGAGAACCTTGACCAGGAAACAAAAATGCACGTTTCATATACTTTGCTCCCATCTTATTTCATATTATCGTTAAACCATTCTTCAATACTTTTAATTACATCCTCATTATGTTTAGACAGCAAAATTGACAACCCTTTCATATCTTGTTCTGCTAAGAGTTTAACGATTTTGTCATGTTCAGCAATAGATTTTTCGATGTTTCCTTTTCTCGCAAACGAAAGACTTTGAATTCTTAATAAGGGCCACCCTAGTCTGGAGTAGACATTCATGATTGTTTTACTTTTGCTCATCTTAATAAGGCACATATGAAAAGAATGGTTTAACTGTGTATAGGTTGTAACATCTTCAACGAACTTCATTTCCATTAAAAGCTTTTTCATTTCCTGTAGCACTTTCTGATCGGTTCCATGGATTTTAATACGTTGCATTGCCATCTTCTCTAGCATGTTTCGTACTTCAAGTAAATCATTAATTTCACTGTGGGTATATTCTTTGACTACTGCTCCTTTTCTTGGGATTCTTTCCACTAGGCCTTCAATCGTTAGTAGATAAATCGCCTCTCGTACTGGTGACCTACTAGTGCCATACTCCTCTGCATATTCTTTTTCAACTAGTTTATCACCTGGCTTTAATTCACCTCTTACGATTTGATGGGTGATATGTTCAGCAATTGTTTCAGATAGCGCATTATTAATAAAATTAGTCATTCAATTCCCACCTTTTTAGCTATGACGACTGTCGACTGTTAAATTTATTATACGCCAGCGATTAATGAAAATTCAATATTCAGTTAATTTCGAATTGCATATTTATTTAAAAGCGTTTACAATCAAAACACAGACCACAGTCGACTGTATTTTATGCTATTCGTCTTAGTCAATTCTATTTTATTTATCTCTAACCTTGTATTAATAAGGGTTTAGTTGTTTTCGTAGAGATTGTGAGGGAATTAAAAATCCGTACTCAAGGTAAAAAATGTGTCAGAAAACATAACGTAACAGTTGCGTTTAAAAAAAAATCCAGGATAATTCAATCGCAAGAAAGAGTTTTTTTTAATGACAGATCACATCGACATCATGAGGTTATATCATGGGTCAAACTTTTTGGTATTTTATGCAGTTGAATGAAAATTTTTTTAATTATGGAGGTTATGATGCATTTAAAAGAAATCGATGAAATTATTTTAAATTGTAAGGAGAAATACATATCCCAATTATTTACCTTAATACGCCAGAAAAGTATAAGTACAACAGATGAAGGAATTATTGAGTGTGCTGATCTCCTTAAAGGAATGATGAGCGAGATTGGAATTGATACAAAAATATTACAAACAGAGGGTCATCCAGTCGTTTATGGAGAAATAATGAAGAGTTCTTCCTATTTCACACTACTAATTTACGGACATTATGATGTACAACCGCCAGATCCATTAGAAGAGTGGCTCTCCCCTCCATTTGAACCAACTATTAGAGATAACCGCATCTATGGCAGAGGAGCAGGCGATAATAAAGGGCAACTTATGGCCCAACTTTTAGGTGTCAAAGCTTATCTAGAAGCATATAGAGACCTACCTATTAATCTGAAATTTGTATTTGAAGGAGAAGAAGAGAAAGGTAGTGTAAACTTAGCTTCTTTTGTTGAAGAACATAAAGAGTTGCTAAGGGCTGATTTAGTTTATACTGCTGATGGCTCCTCTCATAATAGTGGCTCTCCTCTTATTCTATTAGGTGTAAGAGGGATGTTAGCCTTTGAACTAACCACAAAAGTCGCAGAGTGGGATAATCATTCCGGTAATACAGGCAATATATTAACAAATCCAGCATGGAAACTTATTGACCTTTTACAAACAATGCGTAATAAAGAAGGTCAAATTCTTATCGAAGGATTTTATGATCATATTCGTCCCCCATCTATACGAGAAAAAGAATTGTTAAGCATGTTACCTTTTGATGCAGAGGATATTGGTCAAAAGATTGGCTACTCTCAACTTAAGATGGATGGGGATACCTATTATCAAAAGCTAACAATGGAACCGACTTTTAATATAAACGGCTTAGAAAGCGGATATACAGGTAAAGGTATGAAGTCAATTATTCCTTCCACTGCTTCCGTTAGAATTGATATTCGTCTTGTCGTAGACCAAGATCCTATGGATATCTTTGAAAAAATTAACCAGCATGTTAAACAATATGATTCTAGTATGGAAGTAAAGTTTATTGGTTCAATGAAACCTTCAAGAACCTCAGCAGACTTGAAAATAGTAGACATTGTCACAGAAGCTATTCACCAAGCATACAAAAAGAAGCCACTCATTCAACCTAGTCTCGGCGGATCCCTTCCAGATTATGTATGGACTAGTATATTAGGGGTCCCCTCGATCATTATGCCATATGCCAATTTTGATCAAAGGAATCATTCTCCAAACGAAAATATTGAATTGGATTATTTTTTTAACGGTATTAAATGCACTTCCCATGTCATACATGCTCTAGGAAACTATTCTAAAAAGTCTATGGAGACGAATAGAGAGGACAATGTATATGAAAACAAATCTTGAAACTAGTTTACAAAAACCTAAGAAAAAGTTGGCTATGCCTGACGTGTTTATTATTTTATTTAGTTTTCTTATTCTTGCTTTTATTCTCTCATATATCGTTCCATCTGGTACTTATGAGAGGGTTGACATGGATGGAAAAACAGTTGTAGATCCTGAAAGCTTCCAATACATCGATAAAGAACCTATGTCCATCATGGATTTATTTACTTCAATCGTTCAAGGACTTATCGACTCATCTAATATGGTGTTTTTAATTTTATTTGTTGGTGGAGCACTTGCTATCATTGATTCGAGTGGTGCATTAAAAGCCGGTATTAGTTCTCTTATACGTCTAACAAAAGGCAATTATATCTTGCTAATCGTTTCATTTAGTAGTATTTTTGCCGTTCTTTCTACATTTGGAGTTGGTGCGAACATTGTCATCGCCTTTGTACCAATTGGTATCTTAATTGCTCGTTCACTCAAGTTAGACCCTGTAGTTGGAGTTTCTGTCGTCTTTCTAGGTTCATACGCAGGATGGGCTGGTGGAGTTTTTGATCCAATCGTTACCGTATTTGCACAAACAATTGCAGAGCTTCCTATTTTTTCCGGGATGTTATTCCGTATTGTGATCTTCTTCCTTTTTGTTTTGGTAACCATTCTTTACGTTTGTTTATATGCTAGAAAAATCAAACGAAATCCAGCAAAAAGCTTAATGGGAGCTAAATTCCTATCTCAAATGGAAGGTTATGATGATAAAGAAGACCTAACGAAATTACCTTTTACGACAAAACAAAAAATCGTTATTATGTTGTTCTTAGCTTTCCTAGGTATTTATTTATATGGTGCCTTTACCTTAAACTGGAGTCTTAATGAATTATCAGCTATCTTCATTATGATGAGTATCGCTGTTGCAATTGTTTTAAAGATTTCACCAAATCAATATGTAGCTGAATTTATGAAAGGCGTTAAACAAATTGTTTATGGAGCACTAGTTGTGGGAGTTGCGCGATCCGTTATCATCATTTTAGAAAACGGACAGATTATTGATACAATTGTTAATAGTACAACCTCAACATTAGAATCTTTCCCGCCATATGTTTCTTTACAATTGTTATATTTCTTTAACTTATTATTTAATACCATTATTACATCCGGTACAGGCCAGGCGGCTATTGTCATGCCAATTATGGTTCCGATCATTGATATGTTAGATTTTACGAGACAAGTTGGATTCTTAACATTTAAATTAGGAGACGCCATAACAAATATTATCACTCCTCTATCAGGAACATTAATGGCATGTCTAGCAATTGCTAAAGTATCTTATGGAAAATGGTTGAAGTTTGTGACCCCTCTAGTTATTATTTGGACGATAATGGGTGCAATCCTGCTCTTTATTGCAGCAGCCATTCAATATGGCCCATTCTAACTTGAAAACTCTGTTTTTGGAAGCTTTTCAACAAAAATCTCTTTGGTTATTATAAAAGTAGAAATTTGCATACTAAAAAGAACTGTTTGGTGCTGGAATACCAAACAACCATTTAAAAGCAGGTTGCCTACAATGGGATCAGTGTGAAAAGGTAAATAACCCACCTATCGTACTCCAAAGCTCAAGGGTGGGTTATTTTCAATTTTTAAAAGATATAATGGACAACACCAAATCTGCAAATAGTTTTTAAGCCTCTTAATTGAAAGTGTAAATAGAATAGAAAACCTCAACTACCTACACAGTTAGACCCGCCTCCAAATATAATTTATTTTTCTTCATATCATAAACGTGAAGAATACGCATCAGCAAGGTACTTCCAGTCTTCCAAAAAATAAGACCATAAATTAGGTCTTCGTCTTATCGCCAGAGGATGATAAGCTACCGCTGTCTTAAAACCTCTTACCTCGTGAAGCTTCCCACGCAAAGATTTCACCTCTGCTGTTGGATCTTGAAAAAAGGACTGTGTTGCAACGTTTCCTAAGCACATGATAAACAAAGGCTTTTTTACTTCTAATTGATCATAAAGATGTCTCATACACTTCTCCCTAACAGTCTCTTTGTCATATGCTCTAACAGGTCTTCGTTTTAGAATATATGTGACATATAAATCTGTTGCACCTAAGCCAACTTGGTTTGCTGCATGTTGAAGTGTTTGTCTTGTTCCGCATACTGTGGGGTTACCTTCTCTATCTTCACGTGCACCAGGATTATCTAAAAGGACCATTATAGGTGCTTCAGGGTTACCTTCTCCCCAGATCATTCTTGATCCATGTTTATCAAGGCCACACTCACAACAATTTGTTTGCTCTAAAGGAGTAGGTTCTTCTGGCCATAAAGATCCATGAATTGTAGACACTTTTTCCCCACCTTCTTACTTCGATTCCTGATTTGGTAAGTACGTAGTAAACTCTCTGCTGAAGTATTTGTATTATGCCACATCCACGGAAAGTTATTGATCATTAGAATTTTAACTTCTCACTTAGACTAGAAGAGAATGTAGTTACGGAAGAACTGAGGCTATAAATAATTTACTGAGAATGAAAAATTATCAAATGGTTTACCACTTTTATTTTTACGACTTCTACATGCAAAACTTTTAATAGAGAACGATACTAAATTTACACCTTCGTTCATTTTTACTATACTTTTCAACTTATAAATCTTTGGTTATAATAATAGTAGTAATTAGCATAACCTAAAAAAGGCTGCTAGGTGCAGGACACCAAACAGCCATACATTAACAGGTTCCCTACAAGGGAATCAGCGTATTCAGGTAATAACTCATCCTATCTCACTGTCCAAAGCTCAAGGGTGGGTTATTTTTTCTCTCTAAAAGATATGGAAGTAATAGAGTTTTGGATAACTATCAACATTTCATGTTTTTCCATGCTTATCCTCCAATATTAATCGGTTTGCAATTTGCCTGCTAAGTATTTGGCATCTTCTCCAACGCCTAATAATAAAGCAGATCCTCTTTTATATTGCCAAGATAATCCTAGAAAAAATAATCCTGGTTCCTTTGTTACTCCTCTTTCATGAATCGGAAGACCTTTTTCATCAAAAATATTTGATATACCTAACCATTCATAATCAGGTTTAAATCCTGTAGCCCAAATAATATTTTTTGGCTGTATTTCATAGCCATTTTCAAATGTCATTTTATGCTCCCTGAAACCAGTTGTTCTAGGAAGCATCTTAACTTTACCCTCATTGACTAAAGGTATGATTTCCTTACCAATGATAGGATCATTCTGTTGAAGAATTTGACCCAGTTTTGAATCTACAGTTAGGTTGGAAATTCCAAGTACACTGAACCACCAAAAAATACTTTTGTTAAGAAGCTGATATGGTAGAAATTTAGGTTTCTTACCTAATGATAGATATACATACCTTGAATTACATAACTCAGTGGCAATTTGCATTCCTGAGTTACCCCCCCCAACTATTAAAGTTGTTCCTTCTTTTAATTGTGTAGGATTTTTATAGTGTGCAGAATGGATCTGAAAAATATCATTTGGTATCTTTTCACTAAAATCAGGTATATATGGTTTTTGAAACGGACCAGTAGCGACAATAAAATTCTTAGTTAATAATTCTTCACCAGAGTTTGTGATAATATGAAAATTACCTTCTTTTTTAAAGACTTTTGTAATTTTTGTATTTAGTTTTATTGGTAGATAAAATTTTTGAGAGTACTCTTCCAAGTAATCCGCAATTTCATCTTTTGTTGGATAACCATTTTGATCACCGGGTAATGACAATCCTGGTAATGCACTATGTGATCGAGGCGTGAACAATTTTAAAGAATCATACCGGACTCGCCAAGAATCTCCTACTCTAGCATGACTTTCAACTAGTAGAAATGAATTTGTTATTTCTCGAAGATAGTACCCCATAGCCAAACCAGCTTGCCCTGCCCCAACTATAATTGTGTTATATTGCTTTACCACAGAAACATATCCTTTCAAAAATCTTGGCTATTCTTTTTTATCGAGATGCCAAATGACTAATCCATTATTTAAATACTCCTGTTTACATGCGTGTCTCTGAATTTTCCCCCTAGATGTTTTAGGAATGGTACCTGTTTTTATTAAACAAATACAATAAGGTTGGATCCCATGTTCTTCCATCACTTTTTGACGAATACAGGTTAAGACATTTTTAGCATCCGACTTATCATTTTGATGACTTGATTCTCTAGGTCTAAAAGCTCTTTCAACTTCAGCAACAATCACTAGTTTTTCATCATTCTCTACAGTGATAGAAAAAGAAGCACTGCAGCCATCTCTGATTCCTTTATGAGCCGCTTCGGTTGTTAATTCAATATCTTGGGGGTAATAATTTTTTCCTCTTAAAATAATTACATCTTTCAATCTTCCTGTAATATATAAGTGTCCAATATTAATAAATCCTAGATCACGAGTTTTTAAGTATTTTTCAGAACTTTAATGTTTCATACCTTACAGGTGCGGCACCATTATATGCTACTTTCCAAGAACTCAAATCAATTAGATTTTTCTGTTCCTCTGTTATCTTTTTTACACATAACTCATAAGCAAAATTTGCTGCTCCACTTACGGTTGCTTTATACTTAGATATTGCTTGTAACCATCTTACTGGTATTTGTAGCACAAAAGTTTATGCAGTTTGAACACGAAGTGATCTAAAATAGCCAAATAAATGTTAGTTTCATCCATTTTTTCCACGAATAAGTTTTACAAATTGGATTCTACTTTAGCAGTTTTTGGTTGTCAACAGCCTTGTTATTATCTTCAATTGCTTAATATTCTCTTTACAATTATTTTTCTTCAATATTTATATACCAAAATAGTTATATTCTAAATTTTTGGTTACTTTTTACAAAAGGAACCAATATAGAATTTATATTTAAAATTAACTTATCACTAAAAAATAAACAAGAAGAAATTTACAAAAAAATAAAAAATGTGAATTTTCCTACAAATTAATTATTTCTGTTGATTATTTGTAGAAGTCATATTCTAGTGACTAATCACTATTACTAATTACTTATTTAGTCATTCATGACGTTCAAATCTGTAGGAAAATAACATGACCGAAAAATTTCAAAAGAAAGTATGTAGAAATTGTTTTAGCTTGATAAGCGAATAATTTAACTTAAACTACATTTGGCCATTATCATGACCAGACTTTTCAACTTAGAAGTTTCGGTTATAATAATAGTAGTAATTTTATAAACTAAAAAAGACTGTTCAGTGCTGGAACACCGAACAGCCATACAATAACAGGTTCCCTACAAGAGGATATCAGCGAAGTTGGCTTACCTACTATTACAATAAAATTAAAGCACAACCAGGAACATGTGCTCTGTTGTCATTTCATTAAATAAGATCTTTATTCTACATCCTCGTTCATGACCTCTTGCTCGACGCTCACTTCTTCCATGTTCTCTAAGATTCGCTTTGCCATAAGTTTATATCCTGTCGAGTTGGGATGGAAATAATCATCAGCTAATAATTCTATATCGGAGTTACTAAACAAGTCAGAAGTTGGAATATATTTCACATTATCAAATTCTTCCGTAACGAATTTACTCGATTCATTCCAGTCTTCAACAATCATTTGCATCTCTTCAACATCAGCAAAATAACGCTCGAATGGATTATAAAAACCGATCAAGTAAATTTTTGTGTCTGGATTTAATTCATTGATCTTATGAAAAATCACTCTTAATCTTTCAAGATATTTTGGTTTTTCTTGATTAAAAAGCTCTATATGAAGGTTCATAAAATTGTTGCGAACAATTTTCATAATGTCGTTGGCGCCAATTGTGATGAAAACAATATCAGCCTTTTGAATGGATGCTGCAATCTCTTTCTTTTCTAGACGTTTTAATAATTGGTCTGTCCGGTTTCCTCTTTTTCCATAGTTTTCAATGGTAATATTGATGTTATTATCTTGAAATGTATTATTTAAGATCCCGACATAACCGCCATTTTCTGTCTCATCTCCTACACCTTGAGTAAGAGAATCACCAATTGCCACAACCTTTAGGTCCTTTTTGAATAATTTGATGACACCTTCTACGACTCCCTTGACCTTTTCCTTTATACCTTGAGATATTGTGGTACTTTTGTCATTCTCGCCAGTTACAACATCTTCCTCTTCTTTATCTGCCATATCAATAGAAACATCCTCAACCTTTACCTCTTCTTCAGGAGCAGTACCTTCAGAAACCTTCTCATCTTCAGTTATAGATTCATCTGTCATTGCATCCGATTCTGCCGCTCCATCCATAACTGATGTCTCTACATTTATCTGTTTTGTTTGATTTGAATTAGAAAGAAATAAGTATAGGCTAAAGCAGACTACTAGCAAACTAGCAAGAATGAACATTAGTTTCCGTCTCCGCATGTTTAACCACACCTATCGATTTATAGTATTGTTTAATGATTATAAACAGCTTTCTTATTTTAGCATGAACGTTAGCATAGCGTAAAATAAGAAAAAACTTGTAAATTCGTTCTTTAAGCCTATTTAATTGCTTAGTGACAAGTTTTTTGAATAGAAGAATATCTCTTTTAGAATAAATACCTTTTAGGAAGGATGGTTGTTTTGTTTTAAATACATACAATCGTATTGAAACCTTTCAATATCTTATTTGAAGAGTACATATTATTCTATTCAAAATGAGAAATTGATTAATCCTTTTAAAGCATTCATAGTCAATAAGTGTCAGTCAGGCTATATTAAATGATGTCCTTAAACATTTCTTTTCCCATTGCTACAAATAAAAAAAGTCGAATTCCTTATTATGTGAAAGATATAAAAAAACAGCCAAGAATCCTTGGCCGCTAATTTACCTATTATTTTTTACGAACATTGTCATTCGGTGAGTCACCTGTTCCATTTTTAGCCTTACTATTAGGGGTACCATAAATTTGATTATCGGCTGTCACTTTTGCTCCCTCTAAAAACTTTTGCTTTGTTTTCATTCTGCTTCACCTCCTATCTAAACAGCTAGGTCATAGTATGGATTATTTATAGCCTCACTATCCTCCTACAACCGTTTGTCATTATTACAGCCTTTAGTTGCCCCTATTTTACAGGTCATCTGACTTTTTTAAACCCAGTTATAATAACGGGATATATCGGTACTGAATATCTTAAAAGCTTTTTTTATTAAAAAAGTTTAAACTACTTTTACCTCGTCATCACCTACTTCATGAGATTGATAAAGATAACTATGCTTCTCTCGAATAATTAAAACAGACACGGCTGCAATCAGTCCTGGTATAGCCAATGCTAAAAAGTTTACATGGATAGGCATCCCCCATGACACAATAAATCCAGCAATAACAGGACCAAAGATAGCCCCCAGTCTTCCTAGTCCAAAAGCGAATCCCATCCCAGTAGATCTCATAGACGGAGGGTAAAATAGGGATACATAGGCATTTCCAACATTTTGTCCTCCATAAAACCCTATCCCTGCAAGTGCCACAAGAACAATGACTGCGAAGAAATTTGTCGTCACACTCAATAAGGAAATCGAAAGAAATGCAATGATATACAAGCCTACCAGTGTAGGTCTGTAGCCAATCCGGTCAGCAATCACACCAGCAATATTACTGCCTAACAGAGCTCCTAAATTTAACGTAAGTAAGAATAACAAACCTGAGCCAAGCCCAAACCCAGCATTGACCATTAATTGAGGCAGCCAAGTTCCTAAGCCAAAGATCATATACATATTCATAAAGAATACAACCCAGATAAAAATGGTGCTTAGAGTCCTATTTTCACTGAATAAAGATTTAATAGATGATTTCTTCTCTTCATCTTTTTCAAAGGTTAGACCATTTGGTAGAGCTAAAGTTGGATCTAATTTTTGTAATATCTTTTTCAGTTCATCTAAACGGTTATTCTTCACTAAACAATTTGCTGACTCAGGTAGAGATTTGATCAAGAAGGGGACAATTAATAATGGGGCACCTCCAATAAAGTATAAAATCCTCCAACTTACTTCATTCAATAGCCACATCGTCATTCCCGATGCTAATATTCCTCCTACCTGCATACCTGAGAAGATAGCTGC
>DASQMK010000144.1:0-9784 GCA_035645575.1 Metabacillus sp. | reverse complement strand
CTCATTGTGGTGGCAGTCTTTTAAATTCTATTTACCTTACATTCATCTCATTTGGATGTGGACCTTTACGACGGTCACGGTTAAGCTCATTAATTGCGCTCATGTCATCTGCAGTAAGTTCAAAGTCAAATACATTGAAGTTCTCTTCAATTCTTGAAGGAGTTACAGATTTTGGAATAACAATAGTGTTGTTTTGTAAATGCCAACGTAAAATCACTTGAGCTGTCGTTTTATTGTGTTTTGTTGCAATGCTCTTAATGACTTCATCTTGTAATGCTTCTCCACCCTGATCCAGCGGGCTCCATGCTTCTACGAAAATATTATGTTTCGCACAGAACTCTTTTATTTGATTTTGTGCAAGGTATGGATGACATTCAATTTGGTTTAGAACAGGTACAACTTCACACTCATTTAATAAACGCTCTAAATGTTCAATCTCAAAATTACATACACCAATTGCCTTTACTTTTCCATCTTTGTATAGCTTTTCTAATGCTTTATATGTATCAACATATTGATCAAACTCTGGTGTTGGCCAGTGAATAAGATAAAGATCAACATAATCAAGACCTAATCTTTCCAAGCTTGCATCAAATGCTTTTAATGTATTTTCATATCCTTGATCTGTATTCCAAACCTTGGTTGTAATAAATAGCTCTTCACGTGGAACAGATGCTTCCTTGATTGCTTTTCCAACACCGACTTCATTTTGATAGATCATTGCTGTATCGATAGAAGTGTAACCAACTTCAATGGCTTTTGCAACTGCTGCAGTTGCTTGATCATCCTCAACTTGCCATACACCAAAACCAAGCTGTGGCATTTTTAAACCGTTGTTTAATGTAACAAAATTCATTCTACACACTCTCCTTATTAAAAGTCCATGTTTCATTTTTTACTATACTAGATTTCCAAATAAAAGAAAAAGAATAAGCATTCAGACTGGGCAAAACACACGCTTTCTTCTGAAGTCTGGCTAAAGCGTTAGCTATCAGTCTGAATGGTTAGACATTTTACTTTGTCTACAAACTTATTATTTGGCTGTTTGAACTGTAATAGATGTTTTTCGAACCAGGCCATAATAGGATAGAAATGCCATAAAGCTTGCTGCAAAGATAACAACACCCATTGGGATGGCATTATATTCACCTGCAATCCCTACTAGAGGTGCAGTTAAAGAGCCTAACACAAACGGCAGTAATCCTAATAAAGCTGAGGCACTTCCAGCAATATGACCTTGAGTTTCCATCGCGAGTGCAAATGAAGTAGTCGAAATAATTCCGATGGAAGCGACTAAAAAGAAGATCGGAATTGCAACTAAAATAAGCGGAGCTTTAAAAAGTAAAGCAATAAGTAAAAGTGCACCAGCTGAATTTGATAAAATTAACCCAAACTTCAGAAATGATCTCTCAGAAATAAAATCGGTTAACCGACCTACTAACTGAGTACCAATAATTAATGCAACACCATTTACTCCAAATAACAAACTAAATACTTGTGGTGACACGCCATAGATATTTTGATAGACAAATGGGATACCAGATACATAGGCGAAAATCCCTGCAATAATGAATCCTTGTGTCAGTGCATACCCTGTAAATTGTCGATCTTTTAATAGAGAACCAAAGTTCCGGACTACTTGTTTAAAATTACTTGGGACACGGTTTTCTTTTGGTAAGGTTTCTTCTAACTTAAATGAGGCAGTTAAAAATAAGATTAACCCAACACAAGCTAAAACAACAAAAACCCCTGACCAATCAGTAAATGCAAGAACTCCACCACCAACAATCGGTGCTACGATCGGACCTAAATTCCCGACTAGCATGAGTAATGAAAAAAACTTTGTTAGTTCTTTTCCACTATAAACATCACGTACAACTGCTCTTGAAATAACAAGTCCACCAGCTGCTGCAAAACCTTGTATAAAGCGTGATGCAATAAAGGTATAAATATTAGGTGCAAACGAACAAGTTAAAGAAGCTAATAAATATAAGATAAGAAAAATAAGCAATGGCTTACGTCGACCTTGAACATCACTCATTGGACCAATAATCAATTGACCTAACCCGAGACCTAAAAGACAGGTTGTTAAACTCACCTGTACTAATGATGCTTGAGTTTGATAATCTTCTACAATAGTAGGAAAAGATGGTAAGTACATATCAATGGTAAATGGTCCTAATAGTCCTAGTGATCCTAAAAGCAAAGCAAGCTGAATTCGTTTTTTTCCAGTTAATTGATTCAAGATTTTCTCGCCTTTCTATAAATAGAAGTAATGGTTATTGAGCATTAATGCCCCTACTTAACATATTCTTCTAACCGGTTAACTTTTCCTTCTATATTCTTGGAAAGCCAGGAATATATTGTTTTGGCAACTCGATTTCTTTTTGTAATGCTGTTGCAGCTTCTAATGTCCAGTAAGGATTTCTTAGCATCCCACGCCCAACAGCAACAAGATCAGCTTCCTCGTTACCAATAACAGAGTTTGCTAATGAAGGTTCATCTAATCTTCCAACGGCAATGACAGGAACATTTAATTCCTCTTTTATCTTTCTAGCCATTGGAACTTGGTATGCAACATGAGTCCCTGGTCTTCCTGCTGCAGCGATTGGGCCTTCCCCGCCAGCACTAATGTGGAACATATCTACTCCTGCTTTTTGATATACACGTGAAAATTCAATGCTCTCGTTTAAACCATATCCGCCTTCTACATATTCTCTAGCAGAGATTCTCATAATAAGTGGCATTCCTTCTGGCATTTCCCCTTTTGCTGCATCAATGACTTCTCTGCCAAACTTAGTTAAATCTTGGCCGTATTCATCTGATCGTTTATTCGTATAAGCTGAATGGAACTGATGAATTAAATATCCGTGTGCTCCATGAAGCTCAATTACATCAACTCCTGCTTGAACAGCACGACGAACAGCGAGGCGGAATTTATCAACCATTCCCTTCACTTCTGTTGTTGACAGCTCTCTAGGTGTTTTTGATTGCTCATCGAAAGCGATGGCAGATGGAGCAACTGGGACTGGAGCATCTTCTGCTTTTCGACCAGCATGCGCAATCTGAATACCAACCTTAGCACCGTACTGATGACAAGCATCTACAATACGCTTAAGTGCTGGGATTTGCTCATCTGACCATAAGCCTAAGTCAAAGTCAGTAATACGGCCATCTGGTTCAACATCCGTCATTTCAATAATTATAAGACCAGCTCCACCAATAGCACGACTTACATAGTGCAGGTAATGCCAATCTGTTGCAATCCCGTCTTTATTTGTTACCGAATATTGACACATTGGCGGCATGACAACACGATTTTTTAATGATAAATCTTTCATTTCGTATGGACTGAATAAATGTTTCAACACTAAAACTCCTTTACGAGAAAAATGTATGTGCATGCATACAAAATTAGCACATGAGAAATTATTTCGTCAAGCGAAATGAACTTAACGAAAACGAAGGAAGAATGTGATCTGATCGAATTTTAACCTTCATTCCATTATTGACTAAATTGGGAGAGCAATATTTTTAATTCTCCTTTTAAATCTTCATCTGCTAAGGAATTTTCTAACGTTTGAGTCACTGTTTTCAAAGCCTTTTCTAATTTTTCTTCTCCAGCTTCAGTAAGGGCAGTAAAGATTGCTCGACGATCATCAACACAAACATGTCTTCTTAGCGTTCCACAGCCTTTTGCTTCAAATCGACTTACTAGTCGTGACATCGCACTTTGGCTTAGCCCGACCATATTTTGCAGCTGTTGCAATTTCAATTTTTTATTTGGTGCTTGAGAAAGAAATAAAAGCACATAAAATTCCTTTAATGTTAATTGATGTGTTTCTTGAAGAATATTTTCCAGCTTATTTTCTACGCTCATTTGTATATTTGTGAGTGACAACCAATTCGAGATTAATTGATTGGTTTCATTTGATTTCATTTGCAACCACCTTATCCTAGGCCATTTTTATTCATAGTTTTTCTTTTAATACTATCAAGTAACTATTTTAATAGTCAAATGTCACTATATGATAAAAAGACCTAGAAATGATGATAAGGATTATTGAAACAATCCTTATCACTTACTTACAATCCTATGGAAGGGTTTAAAATCCTTTGTAAAAACCTTTTTGTTCGCTCTTCTTTTGGTGACTTAAGGACCTCTTCTGGTGTACCTTGTTCAACGATGTACCCGCCATCCATAAATAACACCTTATCTGACACGTCACTGGCAAATTGAATTTCGTGAGTCACGATAATCATTGTCCAATTTTCCTTTGCTAAGCCTTTCATTACGGTTAAAACTTCTCCTATTAATTCCGGATCCAATGCTGATGTTGGTTCATCAAATAACATTAATTCAGGCTTTAATGCCAGAGCCCTTGCAATTCCTACTCGTTGCTGTTGTCCGCCTGATAATTGATGGGGATAGAAATTTAATTTATCCTTTAGTCCAACTTTTTCGAGGAGAATTTCAGCTTCTTTTCTTACTTCATTCTTATTTCTTTTTTGAACGTATACAGGACCTTCCATCACATTTTCTAATGTAGTTTTATGTGGGAAAAGGTGATAAGCCTGAAAGACCATACCTGATCTTCTACTAAATTGGACCATATCTCGTTTATTGATTTTCTTTTCAAAATTTAATGTTAGTCCATCACTAAATGTAAAGATACCTCGATCCGGATGCTCTAACCCATTAAAACAACGAAGTAAAGTCGTTTTTCCTGAGCCGGAAGGACCAATTATGGATAGAACTTCACCTTTTTGAATGTCAACATTTACATCTTTTAGCACTTCATTATTTCCGAATGATTTTGCTAATCCTTTGATTGATAAAAACATCCTCCTCACCTCCCTTATCTAGCTACATAACGATCTAAACGTTTTTCTATAATCATTTGTACGAGAGACAATAAAAAGCAAATTACCCAATAAATAAGGGCAGCTTCAACATATAAAAGTAAAAAGTCATAGGTTCTTGCTGCGATTTCTTGAGCTTTTCGAAATAATTCTGCCACTAATACCAGAGATGCAAGTGAAGTATCCTTTACTAAACTAATAAAAGAATTTGAGAGTGGCGGCACTGAAACTCTTGCAGCCTGAGGGAGGATGATTCGATAAAGTGCCTGCCATCTTGTCATTCCAATCGTATAAGCAGCCTCCCATTGCCCTTTTGGTATAGATAAAATAGAAGCTCGAATAATCTCAGATCCATATGCACCAACATTTAGAACAAATGCAATGATGGCACTGATAAAGGGATCAAGATTTACACCAATATTCGGTAAGCCGTAAAAAATAATGAATAATTGCACAAGTAATGGTGTTCCTCGGATTGCTGATACATACACAGCTGCTGGAAGCTGTAAGACCCTTGATTTCGAAATCCGCATCATCGCTGTAATTAGCGCTAAAATGATTCCACCTGTAAAAGATATTAACGTAAGTGGGATCGTATATTGTATCGCACCCATAATCATAGGGAGAAGAGAGTTAACAAATAACTCCCATCCTCCCATATCGGCTGTTATCGTATTACTTCTTAGATACATCTTCGCCAAACCATTCTTTAGAAATTTTTGCTAAAGTGCCATCCTCTTTCATAGCTGCCAACTGTTCGTTAACTGCTTCTACTAGCTCTTCATTTCCTTTATTAAACGTAAAAGCCATTTCAGAAACATCATCAGACTCTGCTACAATTTTTACACTTTCATCATTTTGTGCTTTCATATAATCTAAAACAGCTAATTTATCATTTACTGTGACATCAGCTCGGCCCTGCTTAATTAATTCAATCGATTGTGCAAGTCCTTCAACACCAATTAGCTCTGCACCATTTTCTTCAGCAATTGCCCCGTAATTACTTGTTAACGACTGTGCCGATTTTTTCCCTTTTAAATCTTCAAAAGAGATAATATCATTGTTACCGGCTGGTGTTACAATAACAGAAGAAGAATATGTATAAGGCGTCGAAAAATCATAGTTCGCTAAACGATCCTCATTAATTCCAACTTGGTTTGCAATTAAATCAAAACGTTCGGAGTTTAACCCAGCAAACATTGAATCCCATTGTGTTTCCATAAATTCCACTTCAACACCCATACGTTTAGCAACCTCTTTGATGACCTCAACATCATATCCAGTTAATTCGCCTTCTTCATTGTGGAAAGTAAATGGTGCGTACGTTCCTTCTGTTCCAACTCTAAGAACTTCCTTCTCTTGTGTATCTTGTGAATCAGTATTTTCTGCTGTATTATCCTGATTTGCTCCACAAGCGACTAATAGGAAAATTAGAGTAGGGGTTAAAAGACTCATAAATAATTTTTTCATGATGTGTACCTCCTGGTTTTATTCGTGTATTCATTGAAAATGAAGAGAATAACACTGATTATCTAGTTTTTTAGCAGAGTGATTCCCTTATAATGCCTTAGCAGGATCCACAAATCAACTAAAAACAACTGAAATAGAATAAGTTGAAATATTTCGACTCTTCTTTCTTTTATCCTTTCCAATTTTCGAACTCTGTACACGAAAAATGGATATTCCTTTCGTATAGTTTGTGCAAAAAACGAATAAACATTATCTCATCAAAAAAAAGAATCAGCTTCTTTACTGATTCCCTTTTTAAAGTCAAAATTAAATTTTTACTTGGTTCTTCTTTTCTATTTCTATCTTTAACATATCTAGTTTTTTATAATAAATTTGTGCGATCGAATTTCTTTCTTCTTTTTTTTAGACTTCATAAGTGTTGCTATCGTTTGCCCTTAAGGGTATAATCTGCTTCTGTAAATGCTTCATTCATTTCACTACCCGAAATATTTCCTAGCTTATAATGCTTAACATGAATCATTATTTTTCTAATGATATGACTTCCGATACGTGTAAATGATCCATTTCAATGTCTTTTACTTTTACCAACCCTTCGACATCCTCAATATTACTGTATTCGTTTTCTTCAGAACTATAGTGATTCTCCTGCTTTTCTTTTTGTTGAGGAGTAATCGTTCGTTCTTCTACTACTAACTTTGATAAGGTATGTAGAAAACCCATTTTATTCCTCTCCCTTTTATTTTCCAAGAAGCTTTTCCTATCATTATATTCCATTTTTCCTATAAATGTATGTAAAATTTTATTTTTTTGGAATATTTATTGAATACTTAGATAAATAATAGGTCTTTTTTTAGACAACGCCCAAATTTAATCATAAAAATAAGGCACAAACTCATTTTGTTGTGCCTTACTTCATTCTATAATTGAAACCTTTTTACCATCTCTTGTAATTCATCTGAAAGCTTTTCTAGAGAACCTGCGTTTTTAGAGAGAAGGTTAATTGAACTGTTTGTTTGTTGAAAAGTTGCGGTTGTTTCTTCAATACTTGCCGCTGATTCTTGTGAAATTGAAGCAATATTGTCAATTGATTGATTGATTAGTTGACTATTATCTGCAATATCTGACAGTTGACTCGTAATGTTTTCAACTTTATTTGCCATGTCTGAAACAGAATCATTGATATGATGAAAAGCTTTACCTGTTTGTCTAATTTGATTTGAGCCTTCCTCTACCTCTTTATATCCATTCGTTAATGCTTCTATCACATTATTTGATTCAGATTGAATATTCACAACGAT
The DNA here is from genome assembly GCA_035645575.1 of Metabacillus sp. Taxonomy (GTDB): domain Bacteria; phylum Bacillota; class Bacilli; order Bacillales; family Bacillaceae; genus Metabacillus. Next base: position 2,153 of record DASQMK010000144.1, on the reverse strand, counting down.
TGCTGTAATATCTGAAATCGAATTCGATACTTGATCTGCTAAATTTCGCACTTCATTTGCTACAACAGCAAATCCCCTGCCATGTTCCCCAGCTCTTGCTGCCTCAATAGCAGCATTTAGTGCGAGTAAGTTTGTTTGATCGGATATTCCTTGAATGACATTAACTAGCTTAGATATTTCCATTGATTGTTGTTCCAGTCGGTCTACTTTTTCTACAGCTAGTTTCATCATTTCATAAAGTTTATCCATTTGATGAATGGACTCATTCATTAAACGGTCGCCTTTATTTGTGATATGTAATACTTCTGTTGAAGCTGCCTGCACAATGCTTCCATTTTTATTTGCTTGGTTAATTCCTCTTGTAAAATTGTCCATCTGTTGCGCTAAATCAGAAGAAGTACTCGCTTGTTCCTCTGATCCTAAAGAAATTTCTTGCATTGTTGCCGCAACCTGGTGACTTGCTTCGTTCATTTCTAAGCATGCGTCTTTCATTGCCATTGACTCCTGCAATACTGTTGTTGATAAACTCGAAATCTTCTTTAACATATCTCTCATATTTAACTGTGTCTCAACAACAGATTGTGATAGCTGCCCAATTTCATCATTTCTTTTTGGGTGATTTAAGGTTCTTTGTAAATTACCTTTCGCAAGCTCTTTCATAAACAACGTAATTTCCTTGATTGGTGTTGAAAAGCTTCTACTCAAATAGAGAGCAACGATTATGACGATGACAAGTGTAGTGCTAACTGTAAAGATAAGGTATAACATTACTTGATTATTCATCTGTTGAATAATTGTTGTATCCTGAACAATTTTGATAATCCCGATGACTTCTGTTTTTGTCGGGTCAAATAGTGGCATATAGTATTCTAGGCTTTCTTCATTTTCATTAGAAACCTCCTCACCATTCAAAACCTTTTTTAGAATTGAAGGATGATTGAGATTATCACCTAGATCTTCTTCCTCAGAGGCTACTAAAATCTCACCTTCTATATTGGAAATCGTTAATCTAATACCTTTCATAGATTGAGTGATTGACTCAATCACTTTGCCATCTAAACCGGTTTGCAATGTCCCGATGACTTCGTTGTTATCTACTATAGGAACAAAGGCTCGAACAGCTAAACCGCTATTTCCAAATTCAAATCCAGCTAATGTTTGATTTTCCAATGCAGCTAGTACTGCAGGTTTATCACTTTTGTCATCTCCGTACTTTTGTGGATTATGACCTCTAAAAAACACTGTTCCATCTTCGTTCCCCAGCTCAAATACATCTAGATGATGTTCTCTTTGTAATCGATCAAAAATAGGTTTTACTATTATTGCAACCGATTCACGATTACTTTGTTTAAATGCCTTTATTATTTCAGGTTGATTAGCATAAAATTTTGTTAACTCAAGAAGTTCTGTTGATGCACTATTCAATCTCTCTGTCATTGATTCTACATTTGCATCCTGTTCATTTTTTAGTACCATATCATACCCCTGGTTTGTTTTTAGATAAAGAACAATGCTAACAACCAGTAATGGGACAATAGATACTACTAATAGTGAAAGAAATAGTTTAGCTTTAAGTGTCTTGATCATATGTACTTCAAACCCTCCAACGTCAAAAAACATAAAAATAAATACCTATGAAAATATTCCTATTAAGTTTAGCAGTGTACATATTATAAGTCTATAGGAACTAGATTATCTTATTTGAATATACAAAAAACATACGATAAAAAGAAAAGGAGCCTTAGTTCAGGTTCCTTTCTACAATTCCATCTCATTTAATATATCTCTTAACTTTATTACCTCATCCTTTGAAAGGGTTACCCCTTTTCCCATTTTTTCGTGTTGTTCATCCCAATCTCTTAAATCATATTTCGGCTCACGATCATTCCAGCTAATTAAATTAAGTTCTTTTTTCCATCCCTTTGCACCCTCTGATATGATCCCTAAGTTTTGGTGTATTTGATATTTGATATTCGCCAATTTTTTCATCTCCCAGACTTTTATATTCACTCTTAGAATATGTTTTCTTTTTTTATATAAAATCATTCCATTTCTTGTGAGTCATATTACTTTTCAGAGTGTCCGATTGTTTCATATGTAAATCCTAATTCATCTTCTACGGTCACATGCAATTCTACCTTTCCAAACTCATC
>DASQMK010000143.1:0-4586 GCA_035645575.1 Metabacillus sp. | reverse complement strand
TGATGGTTAGTTGAACCAATCGGACCTTTACAGGCAGTTGGGGGTCTTACTGCCCGTTAAGAGTGGGATAAATGGGTAATGGAGGGGGCTAAGCCCTCTCTTTTTATGTTATTAGAAAGTACAAAATGTAAAGAGCAATCGTATGAGGAAACTAGGACTTTCGCCATTAAGAACTTTGTGATAATCCAAGTTTTTCTAAGTATTTATTATGAGTTCAATAGTAATTTACCATCTATTAACGAAAAGGATTGAATAAAAAATTACAATTAATAAAAATATTTTTTTAAAAAGGAATATCTTTTTTACACTTTTATGAGCTAAATAAATAAAGAAATGATTAAAAATTAATAGGGTGTATAAACTATTTCCGTATTTTATTTTCAACTATTTAAAATTTCTGAAAATATCATCTTGAAATAGTATTTCTTCAAAATTTTTTGTAGACATAGGCATAAAGTCCATTTATACTATGTATAGATTATAATAAATAATCAGAATATTATATAATTTCTAATTGTTTCCACTTTTTAAAAAGAGAAACAAAAGAGGAGGAAAAACTATGGAAAATCGCCCACAGTGGGGGACAAGGGCAGGCTTTATTCTAGCAGCCATTGGTTCTGCAGTAGGTTTAGGGAATATTTGGAGATTTCCGGCAACAGCTTATGAAAATGGAGGAGGAGCATTCTTCATTCCGTATTTGTTCGCACTTTTAACAGCTGGTATTCCATTACTTGTTATGGAATTTACAATTGGTCATAAATATCGCGGCTCAGCTCCTATGTCATTAGGAAGAATGAGCAAGGGTTCTGAATGGATTGGTTGGTGGCAAGTTGCTATTTCATTTGTTATTTCAACCTATTACGCAGTGATTATTGCTTGGGCAATGTCTTATTCTGTGTTTTCATTTAATTTAAACTGGGGATCAGACACAGAGGGCTTCCTGTTTGGCGAATATTTAAATTTAGCTGAAACACCAGGGCAGTTTGGTGGGTTAGTACCAGGAGTATTATTACCTTTAGTCATTGTTTGGGTTGTAGCATTAGGTGTGCTTTTTGCAGGTGTTAAAAAAGGAATTGAAGTGGCGAACAAAATCTTTATTCCAGCACTTGTTATTTTATTCGGTATTATTGTTATTCGTGCATTAACATTAGAAGGAGCTGCAACAGGATTAGATGCATTCTTTAAACCTGACTGGAGTAAAATAGCCGATGGAAAAGTATGGGTAGCAGCATATGGTCAAATTTTCTTTAGTTTATCAATTGCTTTTGCTATTATGATTACTTATTCAAGCTATCTGCCGAAAAAATCTGATATTACAAATAACGCATTTATTACAGGCTTTAGTAACTCGGCTTTTGAATTATTAGCAGGTATTGGTGTATTTAGTGCATTAGGCTTTATGGCAGCACAACAAGGTGTACCAGTTAGCGAAGTTGTTTCAGCTGGAGTAGGTTTAGCATTTGTTGTCTTCCCGCAAATTATTAACGTGTTTCCAGCACTAAATGGACTGTTCGGGTTCTTATTCTTTGGTTCGTTAGTACTTGCAGGACTATCATCTTTAATATCAATTGTAGAAACTTTTGTAGCAGGGGTACAAGAAAAATTCAAGATCTCTAGAACAAAAGCAGTTGCATTTGGTGGAGGTCTATCTGCATTAATTTCTTTAACATTTGCAACAAATGGTGGTTTATACTTCCTTGATTCTGTAGATTACTTTATTAACCAGTTCGGTGTAGCAATGGCAGGTTTATTTGAAGTAATTGCTGTTGCATGGTTTGCAAAAGAGCTTAAGAATCTTCAATCACATGCAAATTCAACATCAGATATTCAAGTTGGAACTTGGTGGAGAATTTGTTTAGGTATTATTACACCAGTTGTTTTAGGTTACATGATGTTTGATAACCTTCGTAACAACTTAACTGCTCCGTACGGAGATTATCCTTTAGGTTTCCTATTTAACTGGGGATGGACAGTAGCAATTGGTGCGATGCTTGTAGGTGTTTTATTCACGATTAAGCGCAATTCAGCGGACAATTCACTTTCAAAGTCTAAGAAGGGGGTATCACAGCCATGAGTGGAAGCGCAATTGCAATGATGATTATAGGCATGGTCATTATTTGGGGCGGTATGGCAGCAAGTATTACAAATGCTGTGGTAAAAGCAAAACGAAAGTAAAATAATAAAAAGAGGCTGATACTTTGGATTCAGCCTCTTATTTTTTTCCGTCTTTCTGCTCGGTCTGCTCGTTCCCATGATTTTAAATGTGGAAATGGATCAAATGACCACTCTGTTCGACCATTATCTTTATATAATCCATAATGTAAATGTGGTGGAAATTTTCCTGCTGTTCCTGGAGGACCATATCCGGAGCTTCCGACTGACCCAATTAATTGACCAGGTTCAACTATTTGTCCAACTTTAAGGCCATCTGTAAAACCATTAAGGTGAGCGAAATAATGATAGGTGTTATCAATATCACGAATTCCAACTCTCCAGCCGCCAAATCTGTTCCAACCCTTCATTTCAACTACACCATAACAAGTTGATTTAACTGGAACTCCATAATTTGCAAAAATATCTGTTCCTTCATGTATTCTCCGACCACCCCAGCCGCGGGCATCACCCCAAGTGTTTTTATAGCTAAAATTATGACCAAGAGGAACAGGAAAGGTATGTTTGTCTAAATCTAGCCGACCAAAATGTTTATACAATTTCATATGACCTAATATAATTCCAACTGATTTATCACGTTGGTAATAATCCCATAAACCAATTTTTAAGTTCTCTAAATCAGAACCGTAAGACTGTAAATAATGGGCCATTGAGTATAGAACATCTTCGTCGTTTTTCGGATCGGCAATATTGTCACCATTGCCATCTTCACCAATTCCGCCAAATAATCCAATGCTTGCCGGAATTTTATCATCTGGGTTTGGATTTAAGGGACCAGCCCATACCTCTGGTTTTATATAAATTTCAATTGATCCTTCAGCTTTCGGAATATCTTTTCTTGAGTGACGGACATTTCTTTCATATTGATCAATTGCAGCCAATACATACCAAGGGATAGATGTGACGGTTTCAACCTTTTTATATAAGCTCATTAGCCTTTCGTTTTCTTTTTGTTGATCTGTCTTTTCAGCTCCGAAGACACTGGTCTGGACTGAAAGTTGAATCACCATAAAGATGATGATAAGTGATACCACTTTTTTCACTGTAATGAGCTCCTTTCCTTTCATTCTTTGGTTACAGTCGCAGCTCGTTAATGGTTAGCATGGGAATAGTCAGGTAATACTTTCAAATAGCCAGTTATTAATCAGTACACATATTTAAGGTTCTTTTTATAGTTTGGTTTTCAATTACTATTTCATTAATAGAAAATGTTAGAAATTACATACAGGCCTTTTTCTTGTCCCATAACTAACCTTGTGATAAAGTGGTAAGCGGATATGGTTTAAGTTTTTGTGAGTTTAGTTTATATAGAATACATATTGGAGTTGAATCTGATGGCGAAGAAAGAGGAATATTTACGTAAGCCAGAATGGTTAAAAATAAAACTTAATACGAACGAAAATTATACAGATTTAAAGAAATTAATGAGAGAGAAAAATCTTCACACCGTATGTGAAGAAGCTAAGTGTCCGAATATCCATGAATGCTGGGCAGTACGTCGAACAGCAACATTTATGATTTTAGGTGCAGTGTGTACACGTGCATGCCGTTTCTGTGCCGTTAAAACAGGACTTCCAACAGAGCTTGATTTAGCAGAACCAGAACGCGTAGCAGATTCTGTTGCATTAATGAACCTAAAGCATGCTGTTGTTACAGCTGTAGCACGCGATGATTTAAAAGATGGCGGTGCAAAGGTGTTTGCTGAAACTGTTCGTGCAATACGCCGTAAAAGCCCATTTACAACAATTGAAGTACTTCCTTCTGATATGGGTGGTGTTTATGAGAACCTTAAAATACTTATGGACGCAAAACCTGACATTTTAAATCATAATATCGAAACAGTTCGAGAGCTTACACCAAGAGTTCGTGCACGTGCAAAATATGATCGATCACTGGAATTCTTAAAGCGTGCAAAAGAAATGCAGCCTGAAATTCCAACAAAATCTAGTCTTATGATCGGTTTAGGTGAAACAAAAGAGCAAATCATTGAAACAATGGATGATTTAAGAGCACATGATGTTGATATCATGACAATTGGACAATATTTACAACCAACCAAGAAGCACTTAAAAGTTCAAAAATACTACCATCCGGATGAATTTGCAGAGCTACGTGAAATTGCGCTAAGCAAAGGTTTCAGTCATTGTGAAGCAGGTCCGCTTGTTCGTTCTTCATATCATGCAGATGAGCAGGTAAACGCGGCCTCTAAACAAAAACAAGCTCAGGCTTAATAAACAGGGGAGAGAAATTATTTTCTCTTTCTTTTTTTATTACTTAGGAAATTATAAAATGCTTGAACTGTGGATAACTACTTCGACATCCAGCTCCAGCGCCTAGCCCCTCGAGGTCATAAGCTAATATAGAATTGAAGGCAAAGGACGCCTTCTATTCTAAATCATCTTATTTGCCCTAGG
>DASQMK010000142.1:0-3743 GCA_035645575.1 Metabacillus sp. | reverse complement strand
TATCTCTTTTCTTCTTATTGTTTGTGAGACATCTATTTACAAATGATAAACGAAATCAAATGGTTCGATGGATTTCTGGATTTTGCGGATTATATGGGCTATTTATTGTAATGGCACCTACAACACTTATAAGAGATTGGTCATTATTACTACTATTTGTACTATCAATACCATTTACTGCCATCATATTACTTGTGGCACAAGTAATCGTAAATAAAGAGAAGGATTCCCTCTTTTTATTGCTTGCAGCGATTAGCGTAATATCAAGCATCCTATGGTCATCCTTTGCTGGAAGAGTACACTCATTCAATTTAGGAATTATTAGCATGATTGATTCTAGCTTTTATCCAGTTGATTTAACCCTTGCACTTTTGGCATTTTCTACTTTTTGGTTCATGCGATTCTTTCGTGCAAATGACGAAAATCATGAGCTCGTGGACAAACTTCAAAAGGAATACGCATCAAAGGATCAATTTTTAGCCAATACTTCCCAAGAGCTTCGTAATCCTTTGCATGGGATGATCAATATGGCTCAAAACATTATTGATAAGGATATCTCAAAACTGACTTCTCAAAGCAAACAAAACCTTGAGCTACTTATGGTCATCGGTAGACGGATGTCCTATTTATTAAACGACTTAATTAATGTGACGAAAATGCAGCAAAACAATATTAGCTTGAATAAACAAACGGTTGCCCTTCTTCCTGCCATCACAACTGTTGTTAATGTTCAGAAGATGATGATCGATCAGAAGAATCTTCAATTTCAACTAGACATTCCTAAAAACTTTCCGCGCGTTTATGCGGATGAGAGCCATCTTAGACAAATTTTGTTTAACTTGCTGAATAATTCGGTGAAATATACAGAGAATGGTGTGATAGCTGTTGAAGCCGAAGTAAAAAGTAATAAAGCAGTCATCCATATAAAAGATTCTGGCATCGGAATGGATGAGGAAACACAGAAACGGATTTTCCTTCCGTATCAACAAGGGGGAAAGAAGAATTATGAGGACCAAGTTGGTCTGGGATTAGGGCTGACTATTTGCCACAAATTAATTTCGCTAAATGATGGGACCCTAACAGTTGAATCCAATCCTTCAAAAGGCTCTGTGTTCACAATTACCTTGCCACTCGCACAGGAGAATGAGGGGAAACATGAAATTGCTCTTGCAAAAAAAAACAGTCAAGAAGAAATGGTCTACCAAGAGTTAGCTGTTGCTGAAACTCAAATACCTACAAGAAATGAGCAAGATTATATCAAACCAAAAATTTTGGCTGTTGATGATGATCCAATGAATCTACATATTTTAAAAAGCATTCTCTTAGCTGAAGAGTATTCAATTGAAACCGTCACAAGTGGTGAGGAAGTTTTAAAACGGTTGGACGAAGGTTGGGATCTCATCATTGCCGATATCATGATGCCAAATATGTCAGGCTACGAATTAACAACAAAAATACGTGAGCATTTTTCTATTTCAGAACTACCAATTTTATTATTAACAACTCATAATAACCCCGAGGAAGTTTATACAGGGTTTCTTGCAGGAGCAAACGATTATCTAGTAAAACCACTAGATTCGTTAGAATTAAAGATGAGGATTGGTGTAATAATCGACCTAAAACATTCAATACAGGAACGATTAAGAATAGAAGGTGCTTGGCTGCAATCACAGATTCAGCCACATTTTCTCTTTAATACACTAAATTCAATTGCCGCGCTCGGTATTACTGATCCATCTAGAATGCTTGATTTACTTGAGGAATTCAGTAATTATTTACGCTTAAGCTTTGATTTCAATAATGCAGAACCACTCGTTCCATTAACCCATGAGCTCTCTCTTGTCCGATCTTATTTATATATTGAAAAGGTAAGATTTAATGAGCGTCTTACCGTTAATTGGGAGCTTAATTACAGTGGTGAATGGATGATGCCACCTTTAACCATTCAGCCGCTTGTCGAAAATGCAGTGAAACATGGTATTTTTTCGAAGCCGGAAGGAGGCACTATTTCGATTAAACTATCAAACGAAGCCAATAAATTAAAAGTTGAAGTAAGTGATGATGGTAAAGGGATAAGTCCAGAAAAACAACAAAATCTGTTTACATTTGTAAAATCTGAACAAAAAAAAGGTATTGGACTTATAAACGTTAATCGTCGACTGAAGCAACTGTACAGGCAAGGATTGACTATTCATAGTAAATTAGATCAAGGAACAACCATTACGTTTTTCATCAATAATGATAAGGAATAAACAGATTCCTTATCATTTTTCCTCTATTTGCTCTGGTTATATTAGAATATTGATCTAAAAAGCAACTAGGGAGGTATAGAATGATTAAAGCTATATTAGTAGATGATGAGATTCTAGCACTAAATTATTTGACAAAATTACTCCAAGCATTTCCTATCATTCAAATTATCAATACATACACAAATAAAACGAATATTCTGGAAGATATTCGGAAGCAAGCCGTTGATGTGATATTTTTAGATATTGAAATGGCTGATGGAAATGGATTAGACTTTGCAGAAACTATTTATTCTTTATCACCTTCGATTCAAATAGTATTTGTCACTGCATATGCCGAACATGCAATAAAAGCATTTGAATTAAATTCGATTGATTATTTATTAAAACCTGTTATGCCCAATCGATTAGCTAAGACCATACAGAGATTATCAGAAAATATAATTGACCATAATGTTGAACATAAGAGGAGGAATTCTCCATTATCTATACATTGCTTTCATGAATTTCAGGTGTTAAAAGATGGAGAACAACTCCATTTTAAAACGGCAAAGGTAAAGGAGTTATTCGCATATTTTGTTACCTTTATGAATACATACATCCCTCGTGACCGCATCATAGATCATCTATGGCCAAATCATGATCAAAAAAAAGCAAAAATCAATCTTCATACTAGTCTATCTCATTTGCGAAAACTTTTGAGCACACTTGGATATGCAAACAGTATTATATTTTCAAATCAGAGCTATATTTTAAAAATGGATTTGGTTCATTGCGATTTAACTTTGATCAATGAGGCTGTTATAAATAAAGATAAGGTTAACGAATCAAATATTCTTCAAGTCGAGAAAGCACTAAAACTCTATACTGGTTCATTTATGGAATGGAACCACTATGGATGGGCAAATGAAATCGCACAAAAGATAGAAAATGATATTATTATCCTTCTAGAAAAAGTAATAGAATATTATTGTGAAAATGACCGGTATAAAGCATTACATTATCTGCAAATTCAAAGAAAGTTAGCACCATACTTAGATAGGAATATTGAGCGAACAATGCGTCTTCTCATACAACAAGGAAATCACGTTGCAGCAATGAAAATATATAATGATTATGAGCAATTGCTTTCAGAAGATCTAGGTATCGATCCCGAAGAACGTCTAGCAACACTTTATCAGTCATTACTAATTGGATAACAGTTGTAAAAGGGCCTTTATCTTTCCACTTTATGATTGGATTGAAAAAAGGCCCTTATTTCATCTATACTCATACCTAAATTCTTAGCTTCAACCATTAAAGAAATCCATTCTTCATCTAATTGATTTTGTTTACAAGTATCGTTCATAATCTTCAATCCCCCCTAAATATATGTTCATTCATTATATCGTTTACCTCTTAAACATCTCTTAAATGGAAAAAGGCACATCCAAGGGAGTGCCTTTAATTATTCATTAATATTTATGTTCACCTCTTAATCTAATTTTTTAGTTT
>DASQMK010000141.1:0-4397 GCA_035645575.1 Metabacillus sp. | reverse complement strand
CGCTTGCGCTCTTCGTGTTTCCTTTTCCCGACCTTAAGAGGTAATAAGTTGACTACACGGAGGAAGTCGGATAAGTCTCGCTTTATCTCATACGGAGGGCTCTAGTTCATACGTCGCTGAACGGGCGCTTCCGCTTTTCTTTATGAAAATGCTTTGCATCTTCTGAAGTAAATGTTATTATTAAATTTGGAATGAATATAATAGGATGGTAAGTTTGGTGGAGGTGTATGTTTGTGTCTGAATCCAGCGCAACAACAGAAATTTTAATTCAGTTACCTCAAGCATTAGTATCAGAATTAGATGGACTGGTGAAACAGGAGAACGGAAACAGAAACGAGCTTATTTATCAAGCGACAAAAATGTATATTAGAGAGCGTAAAAAGCGTCAGATTCGTGAATCTATGAGACGTGGATACATGGAAATGGCAAAGATTAATTTAAATATTGCATCTGAAGCATTTTTGGCAGAATCTGAGGCTGACCATACCGTAGAACGCTTAGTAAGCGGGGGTTAATCATTTGATTGTTAAACGTGGCGACGTTTATTTTGCCGATCTTTCCCCTGTTGTAGGCTCTGAACAAGGCGGCGTGCGTCCTGTATTGATCATTCAAAATGATATTGGGAACCGCTTTAGTCCTACAGTCATTATAGCGGCAATTACGGCCCAAATTCAAAAAGCAAAATTGCCAACTCATGTTGAGATTGATGCGAAGCGTTACGGGTTTGAAAGGGATTCAGTTATCCTTCTTGAACAGATTCGAACGATTGATAAACAAAGACTGACTGACAAAATTACCCATCTTGATGATGAAATGATGGATAAAGTTGATGAGGCTTTACAAATAAGCTTAGGACTTATCGATTTTTAATGTTTTAAATAGAAGATAGAGCCGTGAAAGGATGCTGGTTTATGCATCCTTTTTTGTTATTTACCGGGATGTTGTATGTTGGACTGCTAGTTGCAGAAGGCGGGAAATCGCTTATAGTTCCCTGAATTTTATTCTAACAACGAAATAGGACAATAAGTATGTGAATAGTGAATGTACATAAAGATATATGTGATGTGTTAATAAAGTGTATTCTGCGTATATCTTTTTTTTGACCACTAATGACTGTATAATTAACAAAGATGGTTATATATTTAAGGAGGAAGATCAGGAATATGAGTCAAACTTCTAACCCATTCTTAACATTTATTCAAGAAAATAGAGAAGAACTTATAGAAAAATGGGAACAAAAAATGAAAGATAATGATGATCAAAAACTATCATCCGTTATTTCAGATCACACATATACAACTATATGCAATGAATATATTAATATATTATCACACTCTTTTATAAATCCAGATGATGAAGGTCTTATGGAGAAGATTGGAGATTTTTCACAAAAGATTGTTCAATTAGGATGGTCATTACGTTTCATTTCAACAAGTTTATCGGATATGAATAAGATCTTGTTTGAGATGATGACACCAGATAATACGGAAGAAGAAAAGATGAACTTGGTTTGGGCGTTTGATAAATGGATCACTCCGATTAGTAGCGAGGTTCTCCACCAATATGCATCATCATGGGAGCGTACGGTTTCTCTTCAAAAGATTGCTCTACAAGAATTATCTGCACCCTTGATTCCGGTGTTTGATAATATTACAGTGATGCCTCTAGTAGGTACTATTGATACGGAAAGAGCAAAGCGAATTATGGAAAACCTGCTTCAGGGTGTGGTCAAGCATAGAGCTGAGGTTGTTTTAATAGATATTACAGGTGTTCCTGTTGTTGACACAATGGTTGCTCATCATATTATCCAAGCTTCTGAAGCCGTAAGACTTGTTGGGGCGAAATGCTTATTAGTTGGTATTAGGCCTGAAATTGCTCAAACAATCGTGAATTTAGGAATTGACCTGAGTCAAGTAATCACAAAGAACAGTTTGCAAAAGGGGATAGAATCTGCCCTAGAAATGACAAATCGTCAAATTGTATCCTTGGGGGAATAGCCAAATGAATCCTAGAATACCGATTTTAAAATTATATAATTGTTTGCTTATTTCGATCCAATGGGAGTTAGATGATCAAACTGCACTTCAATTCCAAGAAGATTTACTTCATAAAATTCATGAAACAGGTGCTAATGGAGTAGTCATTGACCTTACTTCTGTAGATGTTATAGATTCCTTTATAGCAAAGGTTTTGGGTGATGTGATAAGTATGTCGAAATTAATGGGTGCAAAGGTTGTTTTAACAGGGATACAGCCAGCTGTAGCCATTACGTTAATCGAACTTGGCATCCAGCTTGAGGATGTGCAAACAGCTTTAGACTTAGAAAAGGGTCTTGAAACATTACAGCAGGAGTTGGGGGAGTAAAGCATGGAAAACCAATCCTGTGTCAAAATTGTCACCGAATGGGACATTGTAGCAGCCCGCCAACTAGGTCGGAATGTTGCAAAAGAGCTTGGATTCGGTACAGTTGATCAAGCGCGAATTACAACTGCTATTTCCGAATTAGCTCGAAATATATATCTATATGCAGGACAAGGAGAAATGCGAATTGAACGCATTCAAGATCTTAGTAAAAAAGGTTTGAAAATAATAGCCATTGATAATGGACCGGGAATTCCTGATATTCGTAAAGTAATGGAAGATGGCTTCTCAACCTCTGGCGGATTAGGAGCAGGTTTACCGGGAGTAAAGCGTTTAATGGACGAATTTGATATTTCTTCCTCGGTAGGTGAAGGAACTATTATTCAGGCGGTGAAATGGCTTCGGTAGGAGGGTATAAATGGATTATCGCGATGGGCTTGAACCAAAATATCGAGAACTACTAAGAAACTACTTAAAAGAACAAACAGAAACTGCACTTTATCAAGGGCAGAAATTCAGTAGGAAAACGATAGAACATCAAATACCACCTGAAGAGATTATTAGTACTCATCGGAAAGTATTACAAGAACTTTTTCCAGATATACAAAAGGATGTTTTATCCTCATTCGACTTCTTGCTTGAGGTTATGATGGGATATGGTCTTGCTTATCAGGAACATCAAAGCTTACGAGATCAACAACTTGAAATTCGTTCTGAAATACAAATTGCTGCAAATGTTCAGCAAACATTATTAGAGACATCCATTCCTTGTGTTGATTCGTTAGACATTGGGGCCATTAGTGTTCCAGCTAAGCAAATGAATGGTGATTACCATCACTTTGTTCATGATGATCAGGGGATAAGCATTGCGGTTGCAGATGTAATAGGGAAAGGTATTCCTGCGGCATTGTGTATGTCGATGATTAAATATGCGATGGATAGCTTCCCAGAATCACGTAAAAACCCAAATCAAATCTTGGAAAACCTAAATAGAGTTGTTGAACGTAACGTAGATCCAAGTATGTTTATTACGATGTTTTATGGAATGTATAATATTAAAGATCATGTTTTTACATATGCTTCAGCAGGCCACGAGCCAGGGTTTTATTTTAAAGCTGCTACACAAACGTTTGAAGATTTAGATGCCAAAGGACTTGTATTAGGTATTGATCAGAATTATCAATATCAACAATACCAGAAAAAGGTAGAGTCAGGTGATATGATTGTCTTATTATCAGATGGTGTAACAGAATCACGAACAGATGAAGGGTTTGTTGAAAGGACTGCCATTACAGATTTGATTAGCCAATATAAAAATTTATCTTGTCAGGAAATAGTGGATAAAATTTATAGGCATTTTGAAAAAATGCAGGACTTTCAGCTAAGAGATGATTTTACTTTAATAATAATGAAAAGAATGGTTTAATGAAACTTTTTATAGGGTAAGTAAAAATATAAAAGTTCTTTTCGAGGTGATAACGGATGAATTTAAATGTTGATATAAATAATATAGGTGATCAGACGATCGTTTCCGTTGCTGGGGAAATTGATGCTTATACAGCACCTAAGTTACGAGAAGCGATTTTACCGCTAGCGGAAGACTCAAATCCAAACATAATGATTAATTTAAAAGACGTATCCTATATGGATAGTACGGGTCTTGGCGTATTTGTTGGATTGTTAAAAAGTGTGAGGAAAAATAATGGTCAGCTGAATTTAGTTGAATTATCGGATCGTTTGGAACGCTTATTTTCTATAACAGGACTAAGTGACATCATTGATATATCTTCAAAAACAGAGGGTGGGGTACAATGAAGCAATTAGTAGATTATATCGAGATGAAGGTTCCGGCTAAACCAGAGTACGTAGGAATTATCCGTTTAACACTTTCTGGTATTGCTAGTAGAATGGGATATTCATATGATGATATAGAAGATTTAAAGATTGCAACAAGTGAAGCGTGTACGAATGCTGTACAACATGCTTATAAAAAAAGTGAAGAAGGCGAAGTTGTTGTTGGCTTTGGCATTTATGAC
>DASQMK010000140.1:0-3745 GCA_035645575.1 Metabacillus sp. | reverse complement strand
ATTGCAGTCGTTGGATTATCATCACCAAATCCGATGAATGAGTATTTAAAAGACGGGTCTGCCCAAATTATTACGTTATGGAGTCCAAAAAAGCTTGGGTATCTCACAGTAGCACTTAGTAAAAATATTATTATTGGTTCACTACCATACGATAATCAAGAAATACCAGGAGTGGGTAAGATCCGAATGATTGACGATGTCGTCATAATGGGAGAACCGATCGATTTTACAAAGGAAAATGTTGATCAATATGATTTTTAAACATGTAGGATTAAGAAATTATAAATTAATGACAAAACTAATGATTACCTACATCCTTCTTACCGTCATTCCTATTTCATTATTAGGCTATATTGCTTACAACCAATATACAAAATCAATTGAAGGGCAAGTAGGGGAATACATTCCAAAACTATTAGAGCAAACAAATGAGAATATCGATAGCCGATTAACTGAAATCAAAAAACTTCCGGAAGCATTATACAATTCTTCACAGGTTATTGAAGTCCTTAGAAAGGATTCTTATCAAAGTAAATCAAAACTTTTAAAGGATGAATTTTTAGTTAATAGCTACTTATCAAGAACATATATTAACGGAGGAAATTCTGATATTTTGGGTGTTTTTCTTTTATCAAAAAATAGATTATTTACGAGCGCAAAAACGTCCTTTAGCGGATTAGGTTTGGATTCTTTATCATTACCATATGGACAGGATATTGATTTAAAAGGTAAGGATGAAATTCTCCTTCCTTATCAAACAAACCTTAAGTTTAAAGGAAATCCGCCATTTATTTTGTTAATGAGACAATTGAGAGATTATGAGAATCAAGAAAGCCTTGGGACATTGCTAATTGCTGTTGATTTAACTTTTTTTGAGAAAGCTTTAAACAAGCTATCAGAGGAGAAAAATCCTAGTATTTGGATTACGGATTCAACTGGAAGAATCATCTATCATACAGATCCTGCTTTAATAGGAGAATTCGATGAGAAATACGAGGATTATCCCAAGATTAATGGGAGTTTTAGAACTACTTTATTAGATGAGAATGAGCTAGTGAGTACAGAAGACTTTCAAGGTTTTGATTGGAGAATCTTCCATAGTATTGCACTAAGTGATCTAACCAAGGAAACAGATGCTGTTCGATATGGAACAATTATTGCATTTATTCTTGTTGTATTCCTTAGTATCATATTTTCTATCATTCTGGCTTGGAATGTATCCAACCCTTTGAATAAACTGACGAAATTGATGAAGCAAGTTGAAAAGGGGAACTTCAATGTTGATCTTTCTATTAATTCTAAGGATGAGGTTGGAATTTTAGCTAAAAGCTTCAATTCTATGACTCAAGAAATAAATCAATTAATTAAGAAGAATTATAAAATTGAGCTTCGACAAAAAAATGCGGAATTATATGCCTTACAATCTCAAATCAATCCTCATTTTATGTACAATACCTTAGAAACAATCGGATATGCTGTGGAGGAAGAGGAGACAGAAGCTGTCGTGAAAATGGTCACCTTATTAGGAAGGATGCTCAGATACTCCTTAAATAATAAAGATCGGGTAGTGCCTATTTCCTTTGAGGTCATGCATATCACAAATTATTTAACAATCCAGCAATTTAGATTTGAAGAACGAATTCATTTTACGATTCATGAGGAAATTAATACAAATCAATATTATGCACCAAAGTTTGTTTTACAACCGATCATTGAAAACTCGATTAAGTATGGTCTTGATCAACATGATAAATGTGTGATTGAAATATCCATACATAAAACAAAAGAAAATGAAATTCTTTTAAAGATAAAGGATAATGGTCCAGGTATTGATAATAAGGTGTTAGAAAGGTTAAATAACTCTTTAATGGTAGATCCAATGGCAGGGAGAGATTCTAGCTTTGGATTAATTAATGTCCATGCAAGGATTGCGATGATTTTTGGGGAATCATACGGGTTGAAGGTTAATAGTAAAGTTCATGAGGGCACCGAAGTCATTGTAAAATTGCCTATGGTAACAGAAGAAGAGGTAGAAAGGATCAGTGGGGGGGAAGAAATTGTTTAGGCAGATAAAAACAATTATTGTTGACGATGAAGCTAGACTGAGGCGTGGAGTTGAGAGATTAGTAAAATCAAATGGTGATGATTGGGAAGTTGTCGCTACCTATAGCAGTGGAGACGAATGTTTAAAGGCGATTAAATCAAACAAGCTCTCATTTGATCTATTAATTACAGATGTAAAGATGCCTGGTATTGACGGACTTACTCTCATAAGAAGTCTAAAAAAATTCACAACTTTTCATGCAATTGTCATTAGTGGATTCGATGACTTTCAATTTCTTCAAACAGCCATAAGGGAAGGAGCAAGTGATTATCTTATCAAGCCAATTGATCGAGATGATTTTCATGCTCAATTAGATAAAATGAAACAGAATATTATCTCACAGTGGACTTCAAAGCAACACCTAGAGGAAATAGAATCTAAGGCATCTCAGTTGACCCGTGTTAAGCAATTACACCTGCTAAGTGAATTAACCTGGAAGCAAGATATAGATCTAGCCCTTCTTGAATGGACAAAAGATTTTCCTAACGGAGATTATCAGTTATTGTATGTTAGTGTAGATAATCTAGCCAGTAAGACCAGATCATTTCAAAAAGAGGATTGGGAAGCCTGGAAATTTGCGATAGATAATATTTTTGATGAAATGGAAACAAATCTTAAAGATTCTTCAATGTTATCGTGGAGATGGAAGGGAGAGGATTTATCTTATTGGTTTCTTCTTCATAATGAAAATATAAATCAACATGTGGACATTGATGACAGAAGTATCCAATTCGCTGATCAAATTCGATTGAATCTTCAAAAATACACTCCATTTACTTGTTCGATAGCAGTAAGTCAAAAAATAAGTGACATCACTCTATTGGCAAGTATAAAGGAAGAATTACAAACCTTTATTCAGTTTCGTTTACTTTTTGGAGGAAATCAAATTTTTACAAATGAAACAATTGAAGGATGGAAGCGTGAGAAAAAGGGAAATAATAGTAAAGAAATAGAAAATCAAATTAATAAAATCATCATTTCCTTAGATAGTAAAGATCATGGGAGGACCAAGGCTGAAATCACAGCTTTTCTAAATTCAATTCAAGCATTGGACTCACCAGAGCAAATTGAACAATCCCTTCATTTATTAGGAATTCAAATGATTAATTATATGATTAAGCATTCACAAACAAAAGATGAAATTCCTCTTATGAAAGAAGTGTTTGGATTAACAAAAAAAATGAGTAATTTGGTTGAATTAAAGAATGAAGTGTATGATTGGGTTAAAAAGGTTCTTACTATTTTAGAGCGCAAAAACGAAGTACAACATCTTGATCAGATTACAATGGCAAAGAATTGGATCGCAAAAAACCTTCATCAGAACATTACCATTCAAAAAATTGCAAGCCAAGTTTATATGAATCCAACGTATTTTTGTGAATACTTTAAAGCACAAACAGGTGAAACGGTTCTGGATTATGTAACAAGAATTCGAATCGAAGAAGCTCGGAATCTCTTGTTAACTTCAACATTAAAAATCTATGACATTTCTGAAAAAGTTGGTTATTCAGATACGAAATACTTTAGTAAATTATTTAAAAAGCAATACGGAGAAACACCATCAAAGTATAAAGAAAAGATGCTGTTAGATCAACATTAACTCCTAGTTTATGGGAGTTTTTTTTTGTTCTGAAATCCGCT
>DASQMK010000139.1:0-2763 GCA_035645575.1 Metabacillus sp. | reverse complement strand
AACAGCCTATTTCATTACGATCGAACCTTGATAAGAAACAATTATCACAGGAAGAAGAGCTTATGTATCAATTAGAAACCATTTCACCAAGACAATTTTTAACAGATGTTGCTGGGGGAATACCTCCATCTGTGAGCGATTTGCAAATAATTGAAGAGGTGATGGTCCAACAGAAGCTTGAGCCAGGTGTCGTGAATGTACTGATTTATTACGTTATGCTCAAAACAGATATGAAGCTAACAAGAGCTTATGTTCAAAAAATTGCAAGCCATTGGACAAGAAAACACATTAAAACAGTGAAGGAAGCAATGGATTTAGCTAAACAGGAACATCGCCAATATCAACAATGGGCAGAAGAAAAAACGACGACAAAGAAAAAATCATCAAACCAAAGAACGCCTATTCGAAAGGAAGTACTTCCTTCATGGCTGAAGGATGATGAAACGAAAACTGATCAACAAGAACAACCTCAGAAGAAGGAACAAGTAGATAAGAAACAATTAGAACAATTCGAATTAGAAAAGAAAAAATTATTTGATCGAATTAAAAAATACAAGGATAATAAAAGCAATGAAACCACAGAAGGGGGGAACGAGTAAAATATGGAGCATATGAGTAAATCATTAAAGAAGTTAACGAGTAGACCTGATTTTAGTGAACGGTATAATGATTTGAAGAAGCAGGTATTAAATAATCCAGATGTACAAGCTTTTATTGCCAAGCACTCAACAGAAATTGAAGATGGAATGATTAATAGGAGCTTAATGAAGCTTTATGAGTTTATCAATCAAAGTAAAAACTGTGAAGAATGCCCATCTCTGGCTGAATGTAAAAATTTGTTGCAAGGCTATCACCCTCGTTTAATGATACAAGGTCGTATAATTGATATCCAATACGATAAATGCCCGACAAAGGAAATCCAGGATGAGAGGAAAAAAAATGAAGCACTTATTAAAAGCATGTATATTCCAAAGGACATTCTTGAAGCTCAATTTGATAAGATAGACGTTGATGTTGAGGAAACAAGTCGTCTGCAGGTCATTGGCATGGCTCAAGATTTTGTTGAGGCTTATAACAGGGGAGACAGTCCAAAAGGTATCTTTTTGTTCGGGTCCTTCGGAGTTGGAAAAACCTATATTTTAGGTGCGATTGCAAATGAACTTGCCTCACATAAAGTTGCTTCAATGCTCGTTTATGTGCCAGAATTTATAAGAGAATTAAAAGGTTCATTTCAGAACTCATCATTGGATGAAAAACTCGATGCTGTGAAAAAGATTCCCGTATTGATGCTTGATGATTTAGGAGCAGAATCAGTATCAAGCTGGGCGCGAGACGAAGTTCTTGGAACCATTCTTCAGTATCGAATGCTTGAAAATCTGCCTATTTTTATATCATCTAATTTCAATTTAAAGCAACTTCAGCATCACCTTTCTATTTCACAGCGTGGTGAAGAAGAGCCTGTAAAAGCTGCAAGGATTATGGAACGAATAAAACATATGACAGTCCCAATTGAACTGATCGGAAGAAATCGAAGAGGGTAAAGAGACTATATATATTTTATACTTTAAGAAAGTTTAACTATATTAAAGGATTAAAGTATAAGAAAAGACATCGGCTTCCGCCATTCCAGGAGGTAAGTCGTGTTTATCTAATGATTGACTACCTTAAAATCAAGAGGTAGTCGATTTATTTGTTTTTTCCTAGCCTATTTATTTACTTCTAAATGAAGATGTTCCCCCATATACATTAATTGAAGTGTTGGCAAATAGGGGGGACAATCATGCTTGAGATATTATTTGGGTCTCCGAAAGAGGCAAGGACAATGTATTCAATTTTTCGTTCAATTTCTGAAACGTTTTTATCTGAGCTTCAATTAGTAAATAATCAATGTATAAAAATCAACCCAAAATCTTGGGATTTCGCACTTGAACAATTTGTTATACCGGGGCTAATTAAATTTATTATTGGCCATAAAGAGCATCATTTGATCATGAACATGCTAAAAGAATTGTATTATTTCTCTGAAGAAGAGGAACAACAACAGATTTTACATATTGCTCAATCAATATTAGAGGGTGAGCGGGATGAAATTCCGAAGGTACAGCAACTTACACCAAGAGAGCATTTTGTAAGAGAGGCATTAGAAGAGTTTTTACGTCCAGATTTGTATTTTACCTATTCATCATTTCAAAAATTTCGTCTACAAAAATATCTACATAGTTTACGAGAATATGTGGAAATTGCTATCGAGGAATACAAGATGGAGCAGGAATATCAAAACTTTATTCAAAGTTTACGAGAATATTTGTGTGAAAATAAAAGTGAAATTCAAACCATTCACATTGTGTGCGACAGGGAATATGTGGTTTATAATGATGAAAAGTGTATGATACCTGAGGATGAGTTGAAGAAGCTGATTGATAAAGACTTTGTTTACCAACATCCAATGTATATAGATTCAAAATTATTGGCTCCATTGGTTTCGATGGCTCCTTTAAAGATTTCTCTCTATGCAAATGATTCATTTGATGGTATGATTCAAACAATCCAAAATATTTTTGAAGAAAGAGTAACGATTCACCGCTTGGAAGACTTTTATGTGTAGTATGAAGTACATATTTGGGGAAATATCATCTTGATTTTGTCGAGAAAACAATTTATAATACGAAATAATTGAAAAAAAGATCTGTAATGATAAGGACATGAGATTGTTTATACGGTTCCCAGAGAGGGGAGGAAATGCTGAAACCTTCCTAACACGAT
>DASQMK010000138.1:0-8543 GCA_035645575.1 Metabacillus sp. | reverse complement strand
ACATGGACTGGTCAAATGGCCGGCTTATTATCAAGACCGACAAGAATGTATATGAAAGAGTTTGTAGAGAAAAAAGGTTTTAATAAAAGATAGAAGATTGAAATAGTCAGGTGCTTCTTTGCATCTGGCTTTTTCTTATTCAATGAGTTCTATAATTACCAAATATAGTATAATGAGCTAGTAATAGAGTAATCGTTTTATTGCATAGGATAGAACAGAAAGGAGCTGATAAAAGTTGAAGAAACAGCGTATTGTCATATCCTTTACCATTATAAGTCTACTTTTATTAATAGGTTCTATTATTTTTCAAACCTTTTATGAGAGAGATCCATATGGTTATTATACAGGGTTAGGACAAAATATTGATGTAGCTCCAGATGATTCGAGTGTTGCTTTTTCTTATTTTTTAGACGGCCATGAAGCCATTTATATAGCAAATTTGAATGGGTCTGAAGTTAATAGAATTAGCGAAATGACAGAGGGGAGATCCCATTCACCCAATTTTTCATCTGATGGAAAACAGCTGCTGTTTTTAACAGAAGATGATCATGGAATTCAAACCGTTTCAGTTATGAATCATGATGGTAGTCATGCAGAGCGGTTGACGATAGAGGGTCTTCATGTTACAGATGCCATTTTTGCACCTGACAATGAGATGATTTACTTTATCGCTATGATTGCGTCTGAGGTAGGGAAGGCAGAGGGTGAAACAAAAGAAGGTTATGACCTTTATCAGGTAGATCGAAGGAGTGGTCAAGTTGTTCAACTTACGGATAAGGATCATTTTTCGATGAATAATCTTTCCATCTCGGCTGATGGAGAAATATTGTACTATAGTTTATTTGATAGTAAAGAACAGCTTGTTGCTTTTTCCCTAGAGAAAAAGACGGAGACACCTGTTGTAAAAGCAAATGAGGATATGTATTCTTCTGTGCTATCTAAGGATGGAACATTAGTAGTTTATACAGCAGTGTCTGAAGAATCAAAGAATAGCAGTTTATTTACGTATGAGTTGTATGTAAAAAATTTAAAAAATAATAAAACGGATCAATTAACAGATCTTCACACACATGTACAATCACCAGTCTTTTTACATGAAACAGATAAAATTGCGTTTCTTCAGTACCAAAACTGGCCTGAAGAACCGGAACAAAATCAATTGATGACAGTATCACTTTCAGCTGATGATGAGCCTGAGATGGTAGAGCTTGACCTTCCTGCCTCCAGTGAAAATAATTTTATCCCGAAAACAATTGAGTTTCTGTTAAGTGAAAAGGCAATTGCCGTTTATTATGTCCTCTTTTTTGTTGGATTGATTTTGGTCGCCCTGCGAAAATCCGGGAAAGTTTATTTGCCTTCATTTGTTAGTCTTGGGTTATCTGCTCTCTTTTTTGTTGGCAGCTTTGTCATTGGAGCTTTGACAAATCCTTGGTATGGCATTTGGCTAGCGATGGTGGCACTTACGATGTTTATTTGTTCTTTGTTCCTCGTTTTGCTTTCGTTTATCTTACAAAGGTTTAGTAGAAGATCCTAAGGGAATTTAATTTCTATAGGATCTTTTGTTATTTCTACAAGCTATTTTTGAATAGGTTAAAGTGAAGCGTTTATCCAAGGCAGGGAGGGCAATACATGTATCCATATCCTGTTTACCCGTATTATGGGAAAAAGCAAAAGACGAAGGTGCAGCCGATTGTATTTCCGCCTCAACATCAAAATCGCCATCCTGGTTTTGAATTTGAAATGAATCCTCCGCCAATATCTGAATGGGAAGGCTATAAAGGAAGTGGAAAGTTAAAAAATAAAGTAGCGATTATAACCGGGGGAGATAGCGGGATTGGAAGGGCAGTTGCTTATGCTTTTACGAAAGAGGGAGCGGCCGTTGTTATTCCTTATTATAATGAGCATCAGGATGCTCAAACTACAAAGCGCAGGGTTGAAGAGATTGGTGGAAAATGCTTATTATACGCCGGTGATCTGGGCCAAGAGCAAACGTCTTATGATGTCGTAAGATTAGCGATTCAAACATTTGGTCGATTGGACATCATTGTTAATAATCATGCGGTTCAATTTGTGCAAAAAAGTATTTTGGATATCTCAGCTCAGCAGTTAGAAAGAACGTTTAAAACGAATATTTTTGCCTTTTTTTATATGGTCAAAGCAGGCTTGCCTTATTTAGAAAAAGGAAGTTCGATTATCAATACAACATCTATTACTTCATATGAAGGAAACAAAACATTAATTGATTATTCGGCAACAAAAGGAGCAATCACGACATTTACAAGATCGTTAGCTTTGTCTCTTGTGGATAAAGGAATACGAGTAAATGGCGTAGCACCAGGACCGATTTGGACACCGCTCATACCATCAAGCTTTTCGGCGGAAAATGTTTCAACATTTGGTGCAGACACTGAAATGAAAAGGCCAGGCCAACCTTTTGAATTGGCGCCTTCATATGTGTATCTGGCATCAGATGATTCACGATATGTAACAGGACAGGTGCTTCATGTAAATGGCGGACAGTTCCGAACATCTTGATGATAGGAAGAAATATAACTTTAGGACGATAAAAAGTGCCTGTGAATAACCTGTGAATAGTGGGTATAAGTCCTATATATATTGTGGCGAACGCATGTACCCACACAAAATGTGGATAGTAATTGTGGATATGTTGATAACTTTTGTGGATAAATTGTTCTTAACTGGGGAATAAGCTGTTAATATCTAAATTTTTACGATATAAAAGCAGTTATATCAACATTCTTAAAATGAAAGCGTAGTTATCCACAATCGAAAAATAAAATTTGAAATAATGATGGGATCATCTATGAGAAGGTCTCATCATTTTTTTCCCACTCTTAACGGGCAGTAAGACCCCCACCTCAAGATTCTGAGTTTACAAAGAGGGTAGGTTGAGGGATAACTGCCGTAAAGGTCCGATTGGTTCAACTAACCATCAGTGGGGGATGAAGAAAACCACACTGATGGAAGTTTAACTTTATTTGAATGAACGGTTTCCTTTTGACAAACCATAAGTAGTACCTACTAAAAAGGACGTGTCATAATGTCAGAAAATACATATGAATGCATGATAGTTGGAGCAGGTATTGCAGGTTTGCAGGCAGCCATTCAGTTAGGCAGATATATGCATAAGGTATTAGTAATTGATAATGAGGATGGAAGGTCAAACCTATGCAGAGGCTACCATAATATCCTGGGCTGGCCTGAAGGGGTAAGTGGTGAAACCCTAAGGAGTCTTGGCAGAAAACAAGCATCACAATATGGAATTGAGTTTACAAACGATTTTGTTATAGAAGCTAAGAAGACTGATGGTCAAATTTCAGTGAAAACAAAAGCGGGTAGGACATATGAATCCTCTACCCTCTTGTTATCCACAGGAATTAAAGATCGAATTCCCTTAATTAAAAATATTACTCCATGTTTAGGGATCTCTATTTATGTATGTCCAGACTGTGATGGCTATGAAGTGAAAGATCAGCATGTTCTTCTCTTAGGGTCTGGAAAAACAGGTGCGAATTTAGCGTTAACCTTAACTTATTGGACAGATAAAATAACGTTCATTAATCATGATGGAGAAGTCGAGCAGTCAATGTTAGATAAGCTAAAGCAAAAGAACATAGCTGTTATTAATGAAGAAATTGAAGCAATCGTCACTGAAAATGAATCAGATTTTAAAGGTGTAAAATTAAAAAATGGACAAACTGTTCAAGGTGATAAAGGGTTTATTGGTTTTGGCGGAAATGCTGTTCACTCTGAAATTGCAAAGCAACTAGGTGTTGAGAGACTAGAAAACAAGCATGTCCTTGTTGATCCTAGAACAAAGGAAACAAATATAACAAATGTGTGGGCAGCAGGTGATCTTATCGCCCACTCTGAGCAAGTAACCATCGCTATGGCAGACGGATGTCAGGCGGCAATATGGATCCATAAACGGCTGCTGAAAAATAAACAGTAAAATCTCTGTTTTCCTTCCTCATGATGTTTTGTATCATAGAAAGAGAAGGAATCAATAAGGGAGAGGTTGGATTTGAAGAAAGAAATTGAAGACTTGTACGATGAAGTGTATGAAAAACTGGCTGAGTATCATCAAAAGTCTTTTGACTATACACAAAAGCTTTCAGAGTACCCAATCACCCAACGTGAGGAAGTGACAGAGAAGCTAGAAAGAATCGAATTTGCCTTACAAGCTGCTAAGGATATTTTAGAAAATATCATGACACCCGGAACAAAGATGACGATCATGCATCAAAAAGGGACTATTCAAATAGATCTGGATCAAAAATAAAGGAAAGAGACGGGATAAACTCGTCTCTTTTCACATGTTCGCAGACAGAATAACTGTCAATCAGAGGCAAGCTGTCTTCTGACAGAACCGATTTTTGCAAATTACTAAATAATTTTGCAAACAACAATTTCCGCCTCACTCACCTAGTTACTATGTTCTTTCTTGCCTAATTTGACCTGGAGACTTCCCAGTAAGCTTGCGAGTAATTTTGTTTAAGTAGTTCGCATTTTTATAACCTACTAGTTGTGCGATTTCATCAACCGTATATTTCGTGTGCTGCAAAAGCTCGATTGCTTTTTGCAAGCGGATATTTGTTAAATATTGAATAGGGGTTGTCCCTGTTTCTTGTTTAAATAATCTTGTAAAATGATACTTCGATAATTTAGAAGCCTCTGCCATTTCTTCTGCTCCAATGTCATCCTGATAATAGTTTTTGGCGAACAAGACAGCGCTAATTATTCCTTCTGACCAATCCTCCATGAATTTATCGATATTTGTTAAGGATAAAGACAATTCCATTAGAAATTGATAGGCAATGCTTGAGCCATGGTAGGCGGTGGTTATTTTTTTCTCTATGGAATCATCATAAATTTGCTTAAGAAGCTTAATAAGATCTGATTCCGGATGAAATCGGACAACCTGATTGTCTGATTTTTTCACCTGCTCCCAGCAACGCTTTGCCTCGTTGCCGTACAGGGTTAAATAGAGAAATTCCCATTTTGTTGAATCATCAGGTAAATAATATTGATAATTGCTAGGACTGCTGACGATAAAAGCGTGGCCAGCCTTTAATTGATGAACCTTTCCATCAATATTGATCTCACCATGTCCTGATAAGGTATATTGAAAGATATATTTATCTTGATCCTTTCTTTCTGTTCCACTCCATGAATAAATAGAAGAATCCTGTTCATCCCAACCAACAGACCAAACTTGAGCTACTTGGTTTACATGAGGCTCATTAAACCGAAACACGATCGCTCCTTTTTTCTTCTCCATAGCAAAAAAATCCCCCTTTCTTACCCTTTTTAATTGAGATGAGCAAAAAAAGACTGAAGTATCTATCACAAATAGTATTAATTATGGTTATATTCATTGTAATTAAAAGATTATTCTAAGCAAATTAGTGCTAATTAATAAATTAATTTTACCATTGTTCGCTGAAAAAAAGGAACTTACAATAAAGATAACGCTATCACAAACTAAAAAGCGATATGAAGGGTGATTTCCATGACAGAAAAATTACTAGAACAGTTTAAGCAAATATTTAAGACAGATCAGTCTGTGCGCGCTTTTTTTGCCCCAGGCCGAGTTAATTTAATAGGAGAACATACTGATTATAATGGAGGACATGTGTTTCCATGTGCGTTGACATTTGGAACTTACGCATTAGTGGGACTAAGAAATGATCAAACGATTCGTATGTATTCAGCGAACTTTCCAGAAGGAGGAGTCATTGAATTATCCGTTCTTGATCAGCTGGAGCTTCAAAAGGAACATGACTGGGCGAACTATCCTAAAGGTGTTATAAAAGAGTTCATTGATCGAGGCGTTCAGCTAGAAACAGGATTTGATGTTCTGTTCTACGGTAATATTCCAAATGGTGCAGGGTTATCTTCCTCAGCTTCTATTGAACTTGTCACAGCAGTTGCTTTACAATCAATGTTGGAAACAACATTCAGTCGTGTAGATCTAGTTAAGATGAGTCAGCATGCAGAAAACGAATTTATTGGGGTAAGCTGTGGCATTATGGACCAATTTGCGATTGGGATGGGAAAAGAAGACCATGCTATTTTGTTAAATTGTCAAACATTAGATTATCAATATAGCCCAATTGTTCTTGAGAATGCTTCACTTGTCATAGCTAACACAAATAAACGCAGAACACTTGCAGACTCAAAATACAATGAAAGACGCTCTGAATGTGAACGTGCTCTATTACAATTACAAAAGGAATTATCCATTCAATCTCTTGGGGATCTAACACCAGAGCAATTTGAGAATCACCGTCATTTAATTAAAAATGACATTGATCAAAAACGTGCAAAGCATGCCGTTTATGAAAATGCGAGAACACTTTTAGCTGTTGAAAAGCTGCAACAAGGTGACATCAAGAGCTTTGGTCAGTTAATGTGTGATTCACATACATCTTTAAGAGATGATTATGAGGTTACTGGATTTGAGCTTGATACATTAGTTGAAGCGGCACTTAGCCAGGATGGTGTGATTGGTTCAAGAATGACAGGTGCAGGCTTTGGCGGCTGTACGGTATCAATTGTGGAAAATGATAAAATCGATGAATTCATTGAAGAAATAGGCAGGCTCTATAACGAAAAAACGGGGTTAACAGCTGATTTTTATGTAGCGAATGTTGGCGATGGAGCAAAAGAAATTAACATGAACTAATTGGAGGATGAAAAAATGGCAGTATTAGTTTGCGGTGGAGCAGGATATATTGGTAGTCATGCAGTTTCAGAGCTACTTGATCGTAACGAAGAGGTAGTGGTGGTTGATAATCTTCAAAAAGGGCACCTACCAGCTGTTTTAGAAGGAGCAAAATTTTACAACGGTGACTTACGTGATGAAGCTTTCTTAAAGAGTGTATTTCAAGAGAATGAAATTGAAGCGGTCATCCACTTTGCTGCTGATTCGCTAGTTGGCGAGAGTGTTGAAAAGCCGCTGCAATACTATGAAAACAATGTGTACGGAACAATGTGCCTTTTAAAGGTCATGACAGAATTTGATGTAAAGAAAATTGTCTTTTCATCAACCGCTGCAACCTACGGAGAAGCAGAAAATATTCCAATCGTTGAAACAGATCCTACTGTTCCAACAAATCCTTATGGAGAAACAAAGCTGGCAGTTGAAAAAATGCTAAAGTGGAGTGAACAAGCATACGGATTAAAATATGTTGTTCTTCGCTACTTTAACGTTGCAGGTGCTCATATGGAAGGGAAGCTTGGTGAGGACCATGATCCTGAAACACACTTAATTCCAATCATTTTACAAGTTGCATTAGGAGACCGTGAGAAAATTATGATCTTTGGTGATGACTACAAAACTGAAGATGGAACATGTATTAGGGATTATATCCATGTAACAGACTTAGCGGATGCCCATATTTTAGCAATTGAAAAGCTACGCAAAGAAAATAGGAG
Source organism: Metabacillus sp. (assembly GCA_035645575.1). GTDB lineage: Bacteria > Bacillota > Bacilli > Bacillales > Bacillaceae > Metabacillus. Next base: position 1,082 of record DASQMK010000138.1, on the reverse strand, counting down.
TGCTACGTATAATCTTGGAAACGGAAACGGATTTTCTGTTAAAGAGGTAATCGAAACGGCTCGAAAAGTAACAGGTCATCCAATCCCTGCTGAGGTTGCACCTCGTCGTGCCGGAGATCCAGCTATATTAATTGCTTCCTCAGAAAAAGCAATCAATGAGCTTGGATGGAAGCCAAAATATGCAGATCTTCACACAATTATTGAAAGTGCTTGGAACTGGTTCCAGAAGAACCCAAAAGGCTATTAAAAATAAATTTCTTGTACTATCAGAAAAGTATAAAAAAATTTACGGATGATAGTATAAGAAAAACTAAGGCTTTCGCCATTAAGACTTGGCGACAAGCCGAGTTTTTCTAAATAAGACGGAGGGTATATACCATGTCTATTCATATTGATGTAGAAATAGAAAGATTGCTTGAATTTGCTTTAAAAAAAGAAATCATCACAATATGGGACGTAGATTTAGCTCGTAATAGGATCCTTGAGGTGTTACAGCTTTCAGAAGTGAAGGCTGTAACGGTGGAAGATGAAGAGTTAGATTCTCCTGTCTCTATTTTAGAAAATATGTTAGATTGGGCTGTTGAACAACAACTTATCAAAGAAAACACTGTTACCTATCGTGATTTATTTGATACAAAAATTATGGGTTGTCTTGTTCCATCACAAGGCGAGATCATTCGCCGATTTGATGAGCTTGTCTTCGGTCAAAGTCCAAAACAAGCAACAGAGTGGTTTTATCAATTCTCACAAGATGTTCATTATATTCGTACAGACCGGATTGCTAAAAATGAAAAATGGATTGTCGAGACTGAATATGGCGATTTGCAAATGACGATCAATTTATCAAAGCCTGAAAAGGATCCGGTCGCGATTGCAGCAGTAAGAAATATGCAAAAAAGCGAATATCCTTCTTGCTTACTATGTAAGGAAAATGTGGGGTATGCAGGTCGTTTAGATCATCCAGCAAGACAAAATCATCGCATCATTCCAGTTACACTAGATGATGAGGAATGGTTCCTGCAGTTCTCACCATATGTGTATTACAATGAGCATGCGATTGTTTTTGCGGGTGAGCATAAGCC
>DASQMK010000137.1:0-7540 GCA_035645575.1 Metabacillus sp. | reverse complement strand
TATTGAACAAATTAGTGTTTTAGGTCTTTCTCCAACTCAGGAACCGTCTCAAAAAGAATTACAAACAATTATTGAAACAGCAAAAGAACATGAAATAAAATACATTATCTTTGAAACAAATGTCAGCAGTAATGTGACAGATATTGTGCAGTCCGAGATTGGTGCCGAAGCACTAACATTACACAACTTAGAATCCCTATCTGATGAAGATATTAAAAACAAAGAAGATTACTTTAGTATTATGAAAAAGAACCTTGAAACATTAGAAAAAGCCCTTAATTAATTAGAAGTGAGCGAGATGATCGCTCACTTCAGACTGTTGACAAACGCTCGCTTTCTTCGTTACTCACCTTGCTGCGGTGCTCATTACCACCCCCGGTAACTCCGCTCCTCTCAAGGCTTCGTGCCTCAAAAGGCAAGCGTTAGCAATCAGTCTGAAGGGCAAGCAATTTTACTTTGTTTACACACTGAAGTGAGCGAGATGATCGCTCATTTTTTTTATGGTCTGGAATATTATAAAATTCGTTGTACTATGGATAAGTGCTCTACATCTAGCTCCGAAGCACAGGACGTGCAAGTGCAGTCTGTGCAACAGGAGGATGTTGTGATTTTTGACTGCCAGCCTCTAGCCTTTTAAAGCTCAATATTAGAAGAATATTCTTTAGAAAATTGTGGACACTATGGGTGATTACGACAAGAGTGGAAAAGAAAGGCGGATCATAATGGATGATTTAGTTTTAGCGCGTTCACTGTTCGGAACTACAATGGGCTTTCATATAATTTTTGCTACGTTGGGCGTTGGGCTTCCCTTAATGATATTATGTGCGGAGTTACTTTTCCAGAAAACGAAGGATCACGATTATGCAGTTATGGCGAAACGATGGACAAAAGGTCAAGCGGTTCTATTAGGAGTAGCTATTCCTACAGGAACAATTGCAGGTGTTCAACTTGCATTATTATGGCCTGGGTTTATGGAAGTCATCGGGAGAGTTATGTCTTTACCATTTCAGATTGAAATATATGCCTTTTTTATTGAAGCCTTATTCATGTCTATATATGTGTATGCCGCTGATCGAATCTCACCCAAAATGCGAATTTTTAGTGTCACACTTGTCCTTATAGGAGCTAGCGCTTCAGCCGTTTTAATTACAAATGTACATGCATTTGAAGGAACTCCTGCTGGTTTTCGAATAGACAATGGTGAAATCGTTGATGTTGATCCATGGGCTGCATTTTTTAACCCCAGCTTTTTTATCTCAGCAGCACATGTCGCAGTTTCTGCCTATATGACCGGAGCATTTATGATCAGTACGATATCAGCTTTTAAAATGCTTAAAAATAGAAAAAACGAGCGAGTCTATCAATTTCATCGCAAAGCCCTCATCCTTAGCTTAATTGTTGGCGGAGTTTTTTCTTTTCTAACCGCTATAAATGGACATGAATCTGCTCAGATGCTTCATGAATATCAACCAGAAAAGCTTGCAGCAGCAGAGGGACTTTTTGAAACTCAGGATTATGCGCCATTAGCGATCGGAGGTTTCACCGATCGCGAAACACAAGAAATAAAATATGCAATTGAAATTCCATGGGCCTTAAGCTTTCTCGCAGGCAACAGCTTTGAAACAGTCGTAGTTGGTTTAAATGACTTTCCAGAGGAATATTGGCCGCCATTGTTTGTTCACACATTATTTAATGGTATGGTCCTTATCGGTAGCTTTCTCATTTTTTTATCCATTGCTGGATTTGTTTGGCACAAATTTTTAAATAGAGAGCATTTTCCAAAAGTTCTTATGTATGCCTTTGTTATTGCAGGACCGCTATCTCTTCTTTCCATTGAGTTTGGGTGGATATTTGCTTGTACTGGGAGGCAGCCGTGGGTCATATATCGGATTTTAGCTACTGAAGATGTTGTTACAGGCTCAACTCAGATTGGTATTTTATTTCTCCTCTTCTCTCTTATTTATGTAATTTTAGCAATCGCGGTTTTAGCTGTTCTGAAATATTATTTCAAACGCCATCCTGTTGAGCTTGAGCTTGATGGTGGAGGTCAGCAGCAACATCATGTAAGTATTACTTAATCCTAAAAGAGGTGACAGAATGACTACCGATTCCTTATTAGCAATCACCGTACTCTGGGGATTCGTTTTTATCTATGCTGTGATGGCAACAATGGATTTTGGAGCAGGCTTTTGGTCAATGATTTATATTAATAAAGAGAAAACAAATGCAACCAACATTGCAAACCGTTATCTATCCCCTACTTGGGAGGTAACAAATGTTTTTATTGTTGCGATTGTCATTGCACTTGTGAGCTTTTTCCCTGGTGCCACCTTTATTCTTGGAACAGTATTATTGATTCCTGGAAGTTTTATCTTAATATTGCTGGCGCTGCGAAGCGGATTTTTAGTATTTTCTCATGTGGCGAAAGATTACGAAAAAGGTCTTACCTATGTTTCTGGAATATCTGGATTTATCATTCCTGCGCTCCTAATGCTTGTTTTACCCATCACTCACGGCGGTTACATAGAAATAGTCAACGATGTTCATCAACTTAACTTTGTTGCTCTGTTTACAAGTCCGAATATATACGCATTTATGGGCTTTGCAATAAGCAGTACACTTTTTTTATCTTCTTTATTATTAGCTGATTACTCAAATGTTGCAGATGAACTAGAGGCATATCGAGTTTATCGAAGAGATGCCCTAATTCTTGGTCCCATTTCATTGCTTATGGCCTTTTTGATCATGCTTACACTAAGGGTAGAGGCAAATTGGCTTTATTCAAATATGCTTAACTACATGCCCTTTTTAATTGGATCCGTTCTTCTTTTCATCGTTGCAGGTGCGGCATTATTTATTCCATCTGGTAAGCATAAAGGACGGATAGGAAGACCTAGATTGGCGGTTATTGCTGTAACAATCCAATATCTCCTTGCTAGTTATGCATATGGAAGAGCACATTTGCCTTATATGATTTATCCAGATGTAACCATTGAGTCAGGATTTACACACCCAAATACATTTAGAGCTTTATTTGTGACGTATATTGTCGGATTTCTTATTCTATTCCCAGGGTTTATATACTTTTGGAAACTTTTTATGAAGGATAAACGATATTTAAAACAAAATGAATCCTAAATAAGTTAATCCATTAAATAGATGTATAAGTATTTCATTTTGGCAAAAAATAAAAACGATCGTTTTGCATAAGGAGGAAATAAATAATGAAGGAAAGCCTTATTGAGTCATTTCGTCATGATGTTAAAAATTCTAATGCCGATTCTTTTCCGATGTTCGTCGATTCTTTTACTAATTTATGGGATTATGAATTTGGTTCATTAGAGGATCTTCCACAAGACGTAAACGACTTAATTGCTGATCGAGCAATTGAATTTGGCTTGATGGAGTAATTATTTGGCCTCTACACATAGAAACATCTAAACTGTACTTACTCAATCGAGGATGCCTTAAGCTTTTAGTGTAAAGGCATCCTCATTTTTTATCACATAACCTAAAGTGAAGCTTCTTTTGCCAATTTTCTTTGTGCAAGTTTTTTCATGACAAAGCCATGCTTAGGTGAAAATAAGAACGCCATGGCAAAAATGATTCCAGTTGATGATGCCATCGCTCCTGAAATGGACACGTTTAGAAATGTAGCAACATAATAACCACTAATTGCTGAAATAACACCAATTCCCGCACTAATGAAAAGCATATGAAGTAATTTATCTGTTAGTAAATAAGCTGTAGATGCTGGGACAATTAACATTGCGACAACTAATATAGCTCCGACACTATCGAATGATGCAACAGTTGTAATGGAGAGCATTCCCATTTGAACATAATGAATGACTAAAACTGGTATCCCAATGGCTACGGCCATCTCTGGATCAAAAGAGCTGATCTTAAATTCTTTATAAAAGAGGATAATGATAAGCAAATTAACAAGCATGACAAATGTTAACAACCAAACTGCTTTTGGCCCCAACTCCATCCCGTTCCATTTTACTGTATCCCATGGAATAAAGGTGATTTCCCCCATTAAAGCATGATCAACATCTAAATGGATATTTCCAGCAAAAACTGATAAGAGGATCACTCCGACCGCAAAAAGGAATGTAAAAACAATTCCAATTGCGGCATCTCCTTGGACCCCTTTTCCACTTAAGACTTGGACAAGATAGGCTGTTAGTAATCCAACAATGACTGCGCCTATCAGAAGAGAAGGACCATCAAGACTTCGGCTAACAAGATAACCTCCTACTATACCTAATAAAACCGTATGAGAGATCGCATCTGCTAGCATGGACATCTTTCTCAATACTAGGAAGCAACCGATCATTGCACAAGTAATTCCAACTAATGATCCTGTTATGATGATCCATATGTCATACATCATTCATCATCAATCCCCTCTCATCACTTCGAGACTTTGGTATTAATCGTGGAGTACGATGATGAACCTTTAATAGCTTCAATAGTTGATCCATTGTATCCTTTGATAAGGAATGGATATTAAGATCATCTCGCGTACTAATCTCTAAATGAGCAAATTCCATTTCATGCATTAAATACATTTCATATAAGCGTTGTTGTAACACAAGCTCAAACCCAGCTTCAATGCCTTTTTCAGTTAACATCCACTTTCCTTGGCTTTCTTTTTTTATATAGTTCCCCTTTTCTAAAGCATTCATTGCATATTGTAAAAGGCTTGGTGATAATCTTCGTTTTGAAAGAACTTCTTCTATAGACACCTTGTGAACCTTACGAGCTTCTACTACATCATAAAAGCTAAGGAGGGTCTGCTCTACTGCTACTCTATTTCGTAATGATAATTGTTTGATTGCTTTTACTAGCAAACCTCTATTAGGTGCAAAGGCAAGTGACACACTAAACATAGCCGTTGCTGCTATAATAATGAGCGGACCTGTTGCCATACCTTTCATCACTGTACTTAATAATGTACCTATAACACCAGAAAGTCCCCCAATTATCCCGGAAATGACAATCATCGTACTTAGTTTTTCAGTCCAATATCTCGCACTAATGGCAGGTGTGATAAGCATTGCAGCCATTAAAACAACCCCTACTGTTTGTAACCCAATCACAACTGAGCACACAATAAGGAGTAGCATTAAACCATTGAGGAATTTTGCAGGTAGACCAAGTCCCTTCGCAAATTGGGGGTCAAAGGTCATTAATTTAAATTCTTTATAAAAAACCGCAATTAAAGCCAGCAATACAATGGCAATAATGGTGATTATATGAACATCCGCTCCAACCATAGAAGCCGCCTGACCGAAAATAAAATCATCTAAACCGCTTTGATTTCCAGACCCATTATGTTGAATATAAGTTAATAGAACAATTCCTAATCCAAAAAATACAGATATTATAATGCCTAGAGCTGAATCCTCTTTAATTCTTGAATGTTTAATAATAACCTGAATCAAGTAAGAAGAGATAAGCCCTGCTATAATAGCACCAATTAAAAACCAAAGCAGTGATTTTGAACCGTATAATAGATAAGCAATACATACACCAGGTAAAGCAGAATGTGCAATTGCATCTCCTATCAGACTTTGCTTTCTTAATAATGTAAAGCTCCCTACGATTCCGCTTGAAATCCCAAGGAGCATCGTGCCAATTAATACCCATTGAGTATTAGGATTTTGAAGTTGTAATAAAAGATCTTCAATCATCTGCTTCACTCCTATTTTTCTAAAGCAAGTTCTTCCACCTTAAATGGGATAGCCGCATTCCATTTTGCTGTCTAACTATATGATTCGATGAAAAATCTATTTATTTTCGATAACAACCGACTGATCTTGTAAAAATGTAAGCTTTCCCCCATATGTCTTTTGAAGATTAGCAATTGTAAAGACTTCTTTCGTAGGTCCAAAAGCTATTTTTCTCATATTTAAAAGAAGGACCCAATCAAAATATTCTGCAACTGTTTGTAGATCGTGATGAACAACAAGTACTGTCTTCCCACTAGACTTTAACTCGTTTAACAAAGCAATAATCGCTTTTTCAGTTGCTGCATCAACACCAACAAAAGGTTCATCCATAAAATAAACATCCGCGTCCTGGGCTAGAGCTCTTGCCAAAAATACACGTTGTTGCTGTCCTCCGGAAAGCTGACTAATTTGTCGATTTTCAAATTCTAGCATTCCTACTTTTTTCAAGCATTCTCTAGCAAATTCTATATCTTTCTTTCCTGGACGTTTAAGCCAACCAACATGCCCGTACCTTCCCATGAGCACAACATCCAAAGCATTGGTTGGAAAATCCCAATCAACAGAACCGCGCTGTGGAACATACCCGACACGATTTCTTTGGTTTTTGTATGGTTTACCAAATATACTCACTTCGCCGGAAGCTGTTGGAATTAATCCTAAAGTCCCTTTAATTAATGTTGATTTTCCTGCCCCATTAGGACCGATAATTCCAATTAACTTACCTTCTGGAACCTCGAAGCTTACTTCTTGCAGTACATGCTTTTGATGATAAGCGATCGTTAAATTTTCTACTGTAACAGGGTTCACTTTTTTCCACCAACCTTATTTGCTGTTTCCGACCTATTTTAATGAAGAAACAATGATATCAACATTATGCTTAAACATTCCAATATAGGTTCCTTCCTCGGTTCCTTCTTCTCCCATTGCATCCGAGAAAAGTTCACCGCCAATGACAACATCATGACCTTGTTTTTTTGCACCTTCCACAACTGCACTAATTGATTTTTCTGAAATACTACTTTCTATAAATACTGCTTTTATATTTCTTTCAACTAATGTATCAACTAGCCCTTGAACATCCTTTAGTCCATATTCAGAGTCTGTGCTAAGCCCTTGTAACCCCATGACTTCGATGTCGTAACTATGACCAAAATATTTAAAGGCATCATGTGCTGTAACTAGAACTCGACTTTCCTTAGGAATAGATTGGATTTGTTCTTTTGCATATTCATCCAATTCTTGTAATTCCGTTTTGTATTTCTCTCCATTTTTCACAAATATGTTCTTATGATCTGGAGACAGCTTTGAAAGCTCATTTTCTACTGCATCAACGGCATAGAGCCAAGCTTGAATATGGAACCAAACATGAGGATCATGAGCGTTAGATTCATCTGCACTTAATAACATCTCTTCCGGAATAGAGTCTGTGACTGCCACCGTTGGTTTATCCTTGGACATTTTTTCAAAAATGGTTTCCATTTTCCCCTCTAAGTGAAGACCATTGTAAAAGATCAGATCGGCGTTATTTAATTTTTTTATATCTCCTTGTGATGCTTGATAAAGATGAGGATCGACACCTGGACCCATTAATGAGTTCACTTCTACTAGGTCACCGCCTACGTTCTTTACGATATCTGCCACTTGACTTGTTGTGGTTGTTACATTGATTTTAGCGTTAGAGCTTTTCGTTACGTTTTCACTTCCACATGCAGTTAACAAAACTGCTGTTACCACTGAAACAATACTTAGCAACCATATTTTCATCCTTTTCTCCTCCCCCAACTTCATAGTAATAGGCG